>NZ_SMJY01000232.1:0-8605 GCF_004348355.1 Micromonospora sp. KC721
CGCCGCCACCGGCCGGGGCGAGTGGTGCCGCGCACCAGCCGATGCCACAGGTAGAGATGGATCAGACCGGCTATCCCGAACACGACCGCGACGAACACGAACACCCGGTCTCCCTCCACCGACGTCCGGCCCACACTAGATAGTGCGGGCTCCACCGACCACCCCCTGATCGCAACGTGACCGACGGGACGGCCCCGTTGCAGACCGGTCAGTCGCGCAGCGCCACCACCGGGCCGAGGACGAAGACCGCTGGCGGCCGGATACCCTCCCGAACCGTCAGGTCGCCCACCTCGTCCAGCCGGGACGCCCAGGTCCGCTGTCCCGGGTGCCCCGCGTCCTGCACCGCCAGCACCGGGGTCTCCGGCGCGCGGCCGTGCTCCAGCAGCACCGCTGCGATCTTGGCGATGGTGTCGACCGCCATCATCAGCACCAGGGTGCCCCGCGCCCGGCCCAGCGCCGCCCAGTCCACCAGGGACTCCGGGTGCCCCGGCGGCAGATGCCCGGAGACGACGGTGAGGTCGTGGGCGACCCCCCGGTGGGTGACCGGGACGCCGGCCAGCGCGGGTGCGGCGAGCGCGCTGCTCACCCCGGGTACCAGGACGGTCTCCACCCCGGCGGCCGCACACGCCTGGACCTCCTCGTGGCCCCGGCCGAAGACGTACGGGTCGCCACCCTTGAGCCGGACCACCCGTTTCCCGGCGCGGGCGTGGTCGACCAGGGCGGCGTTGATGGCGTCCTGCGCCATGGACGGTCCGCGCGGCACCTTCGCGGCGTCGATCACCAGCACGTCCGGGCGGAGGCCGGCGAGCAGGCCCTGCGGGGCGAGCCGGTCGGCGACCACCACGTCCGCGCTGTCCAGCAGCGCCCGGCCGCGTACGGTGATCAGGTCGTCGGGGCCGGGTCCGCCGCCCACGACGGCGACCTGCCCAGGGCGCAGGCCCGGCCCATGGTAGTGGTGGCCGCCCTCGTGCGGATGGTGGTGATGGTGGTGACCGCCCACCGGGTCGTCGGGATGGTCGTGCGGGGTCTGCGGCCGGCCCACCTTGTCGGCGAAGCCCGGCATCAGCACCCGGTACGCGCAGGTGTCGCAGTTCATCCGGATGTCCCCGCGCAGTGCCTCGGCGTGCCGTTCCAGCACCAGGTCGGCCAGCGCGTCGCAGTCGCCGATCAGGTCGGCCACCCGTACGTCGAGGTCGGGATGCCCGGCGGCGAACGCCTGCGACTGGGCGACGATCCGGTCCGGCAGCACCCCGGCGAAGAGGAAGTACGGGGCGACGACGATGCGCCGGGCCCCGAGCCGGCGCAGCCGCGCCAGCACGGCCGGCACCGACGGCTCGGCGAGGGAGACGAAGCCGGGTTCGACGCCGGCGTAGCCGCGGCCCTCCCACAGCAGCCGGGCCACCTTGGCCACCTCGGCGTTGGCGTCCGGGTCGGTGGAGCCCCGCCCGATCAGGGCCACCCAGGTGTCGGCCCGGTCCGCGCCGGACAGGGCGGTGTCGATCCGCTCCTGCAGCGCGGTGTGCAGCAGCGGGTGCGGGCCCAGCGGGCGGCCGTACCGGTAGGTCAGGCCGGGGTGGCGGGCCTGCTCGCGGGCCATCGCGGCGGGGATGTCGCCCTTGCCGTGGCCGGCGGCGGTGAGCACCAGGGGCAGCGCGACCAGGCTGCGGTGGCCCCGCGTCACCAGCGTGGTCACCGCGTCGGTGAGCGGCGGGCGGGACAGTTCGATGAAGCCCCCCTCGACGTCGCCGACGCTGCCGGCGGCGCGGCGGCGGACCCGGTCGACGAGCGCGGCGAACTGGTCGACCCCGGCCGCGCTGCGCGTGCCGTGCCCGACGATGACCAGCGCGGTCATGGCGTTTCCTCCAGGTAGAGCAGGGCGTTGAGGGCGGCGGCGGCAACCGCCGAACCACCCTTCTCGCCGACGTTGGACACGGCCGGCAGGCCACTGGCCCGCAGTGCCGCCTTGGACTCGGCAGCGCCGACAAAGCCGACCGGCAACCCCACCACCAGGGCCGGCGCCGCAGCCACGGTGATCAGCTCCGCCAGCGCGGTGGGGGCGCAGCCGACCACCCACACCGCGCCCGGTCCCACCCGGTCCAGGGCGACCCGGACGGCGGCGGCCGAACGGGTCAGGCCGGTGGCGCGGGCCAGTTCGGCGGCGGCGGGCTCGGCGACCGGGCAGACGATCTCCCGACCGGCCCGGGTGATGCCGGCGGCGACCATCCACACGTCGGTGACGATGGGTGCCCCGGCACGCAGCGCGGCCAGCCCGCCGGCCAGGGCCGGCTCGTCGCAGACCAGGTCGGTGACGTAGTCGAGGTCGGCGCTGGCGTGCACCACCCGCTCGGTGACGGCCCGGGTCAACGGGGGCAGGTGGGTCAGGTCGACCCGGGAGCGCAGAATCCGGTACGACTCCTGCTCGATCGGGTGCACCACCCGGGTCATCGGGCCGGCCCCACGACGAGCGGGGCGCCGGCCGCCGGCTGGTCGGCGCCGTACCGGCGGGTCGGGGTCGAGGTCATCGGTCTCCTCGCGGGTCGGGGGTGGCGCGGATGGCGTCCACCGGACAGATCTCCAGGCACTCCAGGCAGCCGGTGCACCGGTCGGCGCGGACGGTCAGTCCGCCGGGAACGGGCCAGATGGCGTGCGTCGGGCAGGTGAGCAGGCAGGCGCCGCAGCCCTGGCAGTCGTCGACGGTCACCGGCGCGGTCACGACCGCCACCGGTAGCCGCGCGGGGTCACCATCCGCCCGCCCACCATCCGGGTCTGCGAGCTGCCGACCACCACCACGCTGTACATGTCGACCACCGCCGGGTCGAAGGTGGCCAGGGTGGCCAGGTGCACCCGTTCGCCGTCGCGGCTGGCGTTGCGCACCGCCCCGACCGGGGTGTCCGGTGGGCGGTGTGCGGCGAAGGTCTTCAGGGCCGCGTCGAGCTGCCAGTCCCGGGCCCGGCTGCGCGGGTTGTACAGCAGCGCCACCAGGTCCGCCTCGGCGGCGGCGGTGATCCGCCGGGCGATGGCCTCCCACGGGGTGTGCAGGTCGGACAGGCTCAGGTAGACGTGGTCGTGCCCGAGCGGGGCGCCCAGCAGCGCCGAGGCGGCCAGCCCGGCGGTGATCCCGGGCACGCCCACCACGTCGATGCGGTCGTCGGCGTACTCCAGGGCGGGACTGGCCATCGCGTACACACCGGCGTCGCCGGAGCCGACCAGCGCCACGGCGTGCCCGGCGGTGGCCTCCGCGACGGCGGCCCGGGCCCGTTCCTCCTCGGCGCCGAGGCCGCTGGCCAGCACCCGGGTACCGGGGCGGAGCAGGTCGCGGATCTGGTCGACGTACTGGTCGAGGCCGACGACCACGGCGGCCCGGCGCAGTTCGGCGACGGCGCGGGGGGTGCGCAGGTCGGCCGCGCCCGGGCCGAGACCGACGACGGCCAGCCGGCCGCGCGGGGCGTGCCGGGCCACCGCGACGGTGGCCATCGCCGAGGCGGTCTTCGGCACCAGCAGGGTTCCGCCGTCGGCCAGCGCCGCGGCCTCCGCGACGCTGGGGGTGCCGACGGCGGCGCGGACCACCTCGCTGGGGTGCGGCACGTCGACCGCCGCCAACTGCGCCGCTGGCCGGGTCACCAGGGGTACGCCGAACGCCTCGGCGCTCGCCACGATGCCCGCCTCGTCGGCCTTGAGGTCGACGCTGGCCAGGCAGCGCAGGCTGGCCGGGGACAGGCCGGCGGCGGCGAGCGTCCGGCGCAGCAGGTCGGTCACCTCGGCGGTGGCGACGCCGCGGCTGGAGCCGACCCCGGCGACCAGGGACGGGGGCCGCAGCACGGCGGTCCGCCCGTCGGGCGGCACGACCCGGTCGGTCACCAGCAGCCGGTGGGCGTCGCCGGGGGCGTCGGCGCGGACGTTCGGCGGCAGGGCGGGCAGCGGCCAGGTGGCGTCGGCGACCAGCCGCACCGGTGCGCCGTCGAGGATCGCCCGGGACACCGCGGCGACCGCGCCCTCGACCGGCCAGCCCAGGGTGTCCAGCCCGGGCAGGTCGACCGCGTCGGTGGCGGTGGTGACCACCGGCCGGGCGTCGAGCAGCACGGCCACCTCGGCGGCGAGCGCGTTGGCGCCGCCGCCGTGCCCGCCGAGCAGGGCGACGGCGTGCCGGGCCGCCTCGTCGACGACCACCACGCCCGGGTCGGTGCGTTTGTCGCCGAGCAGCGGCGCGAGGATCCGCACCACCGCACCGGTGGCCAGGAACGCCACCACCGCATCGCACTCGGCCCAGGCGGTGCGCAGCGCGTCGGCGGCGCTGTCGGCGTCGACGAGTCGCGCGTGCGGCCAGGCGTCGGCGAGGACCCGGGCGTGCCGGTGGCCGGCGGCGGTGGCCGCGACGAGTCCGACGCGGCGGGTGGCAGGGCTGGTCACGGGCGCTCCCCGGTGAGGACGACCACCGGGTTGGTGGCCGCGAGTCGGACGGAACCGCCGGGCAGGTCGGCCAGGCGGGCGGCGGCGAGTTGGCTGCCGGAGACGGCGTAGCCGGCGGCGCGCAGCAGGTGGACGGCGGGGGCGACCCGGTCCAGGGCGGCGAGGGTGACCACCACCCGGTCGGGCCGGCGGACGGCCACCGCGTCGAGCACGTCGGCGCCGCCCCCGCCGACGAACACGGCGTCCGGGTCGGGCAGCCCGCGCAGGGCCGCCGGGGCCTCGCCGGTCACCACCCGCAGGTGTACGCCGTGTCGGGCGGCGTTGGCGGCGACCGGCGCGGTCGGGTCCCGGTCGACGGCGATGACCGCCGCGCCGAGCAGCGCGCACTCGATGCCGACCGAGCCGCTGCCCGCGCCGACGTCCCAGATCAGCCGGCCGAGGCGGGGACGGAGCCGGGCCACCGCGAGAGCCCGTACCTCCGCCTTGGTGATCATGGAGTCGCGGTGGTCGTACGCGGACTCGGGCAGCGCCCAGCCCCCGGCCGGCGCGGCGGCCGGCTGGTTGTCGCCGCGCACCGGCCCGACGCCGGGCGGCAGGTGCCCGCCGACCGGCCCGGCCTCGGCGGCCGCGGCCTCGCCGCCCGTCGGGGCCCCACCGCCCGTCGGGTCCGGGCTGCCCGGACCGGCAATGTCGGCCGGGGCCAGGCTGAGCAGCACGTGCGGGTCGGCCCAGGCGCGCCCGGCCGCCGCCTCCGCGGTGGTCCAGGTGACCCGCTCCGCGTCGGTGCCGAGATGTTCGGCGACGACGAGATGCCGGGGCCAGCCGACCAGTCCCGCGCCGATCTCGGCGGCCCCCGCCCCGGGAGCGGTGAGCACCGCGACGGCGGGCAGCGCCCGGCAGGCGTTCAGCGCGGGCCGCAGATCCCGCCCGTGCGCGGTGACCACGGCCGCACCGTCTGAGTCCAGGCCGGCGCGGGCGAAGGCGGCGGCGACGCTGGAAACGGCCGGCAGCACCCGTATCGGCAACCCGGCGGCACGCAGCCGCCGGACGATACCGAAGAACCCGGGGTCGCCGCTGGCCAGGACGACGGCCGGCGTGCCGGCGACGACGGCGGCGGCGAGCCGGTCGAGGGCGGGGGCGAGCGGCCCGAGCACGATGGTCGCCGCGCCCGCCGGCACCGGCACGACGGCGAGGTGCCGGGCCGCCCCGACGACCAGCCCGGCCCGGGCCAGCAGCGGCGCGACGACCGGGTGCGGCGGGGCTCCCCCGGCGTCGACGCCGACCACGCTGACCAGCGGCTCACCGGCGGCCGAGGGCTGCGGTCCGGTCACGCCGTCCACCGCCCGGAGGAGGCGACCACCCGGGAACCGGCGAAGTCCACCATCGCCACGTCGACGTCGACGTCGTGCCCGGCGAAGCGGAGCAGCACCTGGCGGACCCGGCGGCAGAGCAGGTCCCCGGCGGGGCCGAGCAGCCCGGCGGCCTCCCACAGCTCGTACGCGTGCCGTCCGGTGTTGGCCGCGGCGACGGCCGCGACCAGGTCGGCGTCCCCGCCCGCCTCGGCGGTGACCGCGCCGAGCAGCGACAGGTCCACCTTGGAGCGGGTGTAGTGGGTCATCAGGATCCCGGCGGCCAGCTTGGCCAGCTTGCCGGCCATCCCGACGAAGACCACCGAGGTCATGCCATGGGTGACGGCGGCGGTGACCGCCGCGCCGGTGAAGTCGCCGACCTCCACGAAGCACACCTCGGGCAGCTCCGGCAGCAACCCACGGGCGGCCCGCTCGGTACGCCCACCGGTGCACAACACCACGGTCCGCTCCCCCTGCGCGGCCATCACCTGCACCGCCTGCACCACGCTGGCCCGCCAGGAGGCGGTGGAGAACGGGCGGACGACACCGGTGGTGCCGAGGATGGAGATACCGCCGAGAATGCCCAGCCGCCGGTTGGTGGTCTTGCGGGCCATCTGCTCGCCACCGGGCACGCTGATCACCACACGTACCCCCACCGCGTTGAGGTCGACCACCTCGGCGACCGCCTCGCCGATCATGCGGCGCGGGGTGTCGTTGATGGCCGGGCCACCGACGGCCAGGCCGAGCCCGGGTTTGGTGACGGTGCCGACGCCCGGACCACCGTCCAGGCGCAGGCCCGGCTCCGAGCGCCAGCAGACGGTGGCGGTCAGGTGCGCGCCGTGGGTGACGTCCGGATCATCCCCGGCGTCCTTGACCACCACCGCCTCGGCCCGCGCCTGCGGGGGCGGGGTGAGGTCGCAGCGGGCGACGGGAAAGGTGACCCGCCGCCCGGCGGGCAGCCCGATCTCCACCTCTTTCGGTGGTGTCCCGGTCACCAGGGCGGTGACGGCCGCCTTCGCCGCCGCCGTGGCGCAGGCCCCGGTGGTCCAGCCGGTGCGCAGCGCGGTGGGTCGGACCTTCGCGGTGCGCGGCAGGTCCGGCTCCCGCAGCGGCGGCTCGCCGTACGTCACCGGGGTGGCCCGTCGCCGGCGGCGGTCCGGGCGACGCCGTCGGTGTCGGCGGCGGGTGTCCCGGCGACGCCGTCGGTATCGGCGGCGGCCCGCGCCCGGCGCAGCTCGGCCCGGGCCGCCGGCTCGGCCCGCCGGTAGGTGTGGAAGTGCCCGGGGTGGTAGAGGTGCGAGCGGGTGCCGGCGGCGGCGAGCGCCGGACCGACCAGGAACAGGGTGTGCTTCCACAGCTTGTGTTCCTTGACGGTGGCCTCCAACTCGCCGAGGGTGCAGCGGACCACCAGTTCGTCCGGCCAGGTGGCCTGGTACGCCACCACCACCGGGGTGTCGGGCGGGTAGCCGCCGGCGAGCAGTTCGGCCTGCGCCTGCCCGGATCGGGCGGCGGAGAGGAACAGCGCCATGGTGGTGCCGTGCCGGGCGAACTCGCGGACCCGCTCCCCCGCCGGCATCGGGGTCTTGCCGCCCTCCAGCCGGGTGAGGATGACCGACTGGGCCACCTCGGGAATGGTCAGCTCGCGGCCGACGATCGCGGCGACGGCGGTGAACGAGGAGACCCCCGGGACGACCTCCACCGCCAGATCGAGGGCCCGGCACAGGTCGAGCTGTTCCTGCACCGCGCCCCACAGCGCGGGGTCGCCGGAGTGGATCCGGGCCACGGTCAGCCCGTCGGCGGCGGCCCGCCGGTACAGCGGCAGCACCCCCTCGATGGGCAGCTGGGAGGAGTCGACGATCTCGGCGTCGGGGCGGGCGTGCGCGAGCACGTCGGCGTGCACCAGGCTGGCCGCCCAGACCACCACGTCCGCCTCGCCGATGACCCGGGCGGCGCGCAGGGTGAGCAGGTCGGCGGCGCCGGGGCCGGCCCCGACGAACCACACCTTTCCGTTGGTCACAGCTTTCCTCCCCGCCGGTCCCGGCGGGCGGGCACCAGCAGCGTCGACAGGTACGGCAGGTCGTCGTCGGCACCGTCGAGCGGGCCGATCCGCTCGTCGGGCAGGCCGAGGCTGCGGCCGAGCACCGCGTCGGCCAGCCGGCCGTGCCGCCGCAGCGCCTCGATCAGCTCAGGGTGGCGGCGCCAGCCTTTGTAGACCACGACGGTGCCGGGGCCGGCCAGGGCGTCCTCGACCAGTGCCGCGCCGGCGGTGGCCGGCAGCAGGGTGAGCGGTTCCCGGCCCTCGCACAGCGGCACGCCGCTGCGGGCGGCGAGGTCCTGCATGGCGGTGATCCCGGGCACGGACCGAACCTGCACCGCCGGGCGCAGGGCGCGCACACTCTGCGCCAGGTAGCCGAAGGTGGAGTAGACGTTCGGGTCGCCGATGGTGGCGAAGGCGACCGACCGGGCGCCGCCGTCGAAGGCGGCGATCACGGCCGCCGCGGCGGCGTCCCAGGCGGCCTCCCGGCGGGCGGTGACGCCGCCGGTGTCGTCGAGGGCGAACGGCAGCCGGTGCAGCCGCTCCGCCGGGACGTACGCGCGCACGGTGGCTTCCGCGCGGCCCGCGGGCGCGTCGCCGTCCGCCCCCGGCCGGTCCATCACCGGTACGACCACCAGGTCCGCTTCCCGCAGCACCCGCACCGCCCGCACAGTGAGCAGGTCCGCCTCGCCCGGGCCGACGCCGACGCCGGTCAGCAGGGCAGCCGGAGCCGCGTCGGGCTCCGGCCCGGCGCGCTGCGAGACCTTTACCGCGCGCTCCGCACCTGTCGGGCCGGACGGGGTGGGTGTCGGGC
>NZ_SMJY01000233.1:0-8600 GCF_004348355.1 Micromonospora sp. KC721
GGCGGGTGGACGTGCCACGATCTGTGCATGGGTCGAGTTCTGCTCGTACTGGTCGTCGCGTTGACCGTGGCGGCGGTGGTGTTCGGGGTGACGGCGCTGGTCTCCGGGCGGGATCCCGGCCTGGTGCCGGCCGAGCCCGACGGCGAGGCCGTGCCGCTGCCGGCCGGCCGCCCGCTGCGCGAGTCCGACGTCGGCGAGGTCCGCTTCGACACCGCGCTGCGCGGCTACCGGATGTCCCAGGTCGACCAGGCGATGCGCCGCGCCGCCTACGACATCGGTTACAAGACCGAGCTGATCGGCGTGCTGGAGGCCGAGGTCACCGCCCTGCGCGAGGGCCGCATCGCCGATGCCGACGAGCTGCGTCGGGCCCGTGAGGAGGCCGCCCGGGCCACCTCTGCCGGACCCGCCGCCGGAGCCGACACCGCCGACCCGACCGACGCGCCCGCCGAGGTCGGCGGGGACCCGTCCGACACGGTCACGGTCCGCGCGGAGCCGGCGTGAGCGGTGCCGACGACGGCGCGGGCAGTGCCGACGGCGCGGGCGACGTGGGCGGGCTGGGCGAGGCGGCCCGCCGCGGGGCCGGCGAGTTCACCGCCACGGTGATCGTCGACGCCCCCGCCAGCCGGGTCTTCGCCGGGCTCACCGCGTGGGAGCGGCAGTCCGACTGGATCCCACTGACCACCGTCCGGGTCGTCGAGGGCGACGGTGGCGAGGGCAGCCTGATCGAGGCGGTCACCACGCTCGGCCCGGCCGTGCTGCGCGACGAGATGCGGGTGGTTCGGGTCGACGCGCCGTACGAGATCGGGGTGGTGCACTGTGGCCCGCTGCTGCGCGGCCCGGGAGTGCTGCGCTGCACCCCGTTGGCCCGCGACCGCACGCAGGTGGTCTGGCACGAGTGGTTCCACCTGCCTCCCGGAGCCGCCGGGCAGGTGGCCTGGCCGCTGCTCTGGCCGGGTTCCAAGGCCAGCCTGACCCTGGCCCTCAAGCGATTCGCCCGCCTGGTCGAGCAGGGCCGGCTGCCCTGACCCGGCAGTGTCGGGGTCCTGCCCTACCGTGTACGCCGTGACTGACCTGGTGACCGGCCCCGACGGGCTGTCGCGCTGCGCCTGGGGGGCGAGCACCCCCGACTACGCCGTCTACCACGACACCGAGTGGGGCCGGCCACTGCACGGCGACGACGCGCTCTACGAGCGGCTCACGTTGGAGGCGTTCCAGTCCGGCCTGTCGTGGTTGACCATCCTGCGCAAGCGGCCGGCGTTCCGGCGTGCCTTCGACGACTTCCGGATCGAGCGGATCGCCGGCTACGGCGATGCCGACGTCGCCCGCCTGCTTGCCGACGCGGGCATCGTCCGCAACCGCGCCAAGATCGAGGCGGCGGTCGCCAACGCCCGCGCCGCCCTGGCGTTGCCGAAGGGGCTCTCCGCGCTGCTCTGGTCGTACGCGCCGGCGGCCCGGGCCGCCCGGCCGGAGTCGTTCGCGCAGGTGCCGGCGCTCACCCCCGAGTCCACCGCGCTGGCCAAGGAGCTCAAGCGGCGCGGCTTCCGGTTCGTCGGCCCGACCACCGCCTACGCCCTGATGCAGGCCACCGGGATGGTCGACGACCACCTCGCGGCCTGCCACGTCGTCACCGCCCCGGCCGGGACATGATGGGATTGGGGCATGACCGCGACCGACCACCGCGCCAGCGGCGCGACCGACGGCGGCGGAGGCACCGGGCGGGGTGAGGGCGCCTGGGCGGTGCTCCTCCCGCCGGGACGCCTCGACGCCGAGCGCCTCGTCCACCACGACTCCCTGGACCTGCCCGCCGCCCCGGGCGGCCACCGACCGCGTCCCGGCGACCCGGTGGCGGTGCTGACGGACGCGCCGCCCCGGCTGGTCGCCCTGGGCCGGGTGGTCCGCTCCGGTGCCGGACTGGCGGTGGCGTACACCCGGCGGGCCTTCGACGAGCCGGTTCCGGCCGACCGGGTGGAGATCACCGGCCCGGTCAGCCCGCTGGACCCGGTGGTGTTCGGGCACCTGGTCGACCGGCTCGGTCCGCCGGCACCCCGTCGGACCTGGCTGGTCAGCCTGGATCTGCCCATCGAGGCCGACACCCGGGCCGAGGCGGTGCGGCTGTTCTGGTCGTACGTGCAGGAGTTGGGCCCGGGAGAGTTGCCCGCGTTCGTCTCGCCTTCGGGTGACGAACTGGCCATGCAGGCGTTCGTGCTGGGCGCCGAGGCCAATCAGGACCCGGAGGAGGACGACTGACCACGGTCGCTTTCTCTGCCGGGCCACCCTGATGACATGCCGCCAGGGTGGCCGGGCAGGGCCGGATCAGTGGCCTGCGAAGGTGGGCCGGCGCTTGTCGACGAAAGCCTCGGTGGCGGCCCGGTGGTCGGCCGTGGCGCCGCAGATCGCCTGGGCCTGGGCCTCGGCGGCCAGGGCGTCGGCCAGGGTGCCCGCGTCGGCGATGGAGAGCTGCCGCTTGATCGCCCCGTACGCCACGGTCGGGCCGGCGGCCAGCCGGGCCGCCAGCTCCTGCGCGGTCGGCAGCACCGCCTCGTCCTCGACCAGCCGGGTGAGCAGGCCCAGCCGGCACGCCTCCTCGGCGCCCACCGGCTCGGCGAGCATCAGCATCTCCACGGCCTTGGCGTGGCCGACCAGCCGGGGCAGCGTCCAGGAGGCGCCGGTGTCGGCGGCCAGCCCCACCCCGGCGAAGGCCATCAGGAACTTCGTCTTCGGCCCGCCGATCCGGAAGTCCGCCAGGAACGCCAGCGAGGCGCCCGCCCCGGCGGCCATCCCGCGTACCGCGGCCACCACCGGCTTGGGCAGGTTGGCCAGCCTCGCGGCGATCGGATTGTAGTGCGCCCGCACGGTGTCCAGCGGGTTGGCGGTGGGGGACTGCAGGATCTGCACGTGTTCGCGCAGATCCTGCCCCGCGCTGAACGAGTCGCCGGCCCCGGCCAGTACCACCGCCCGGCAGGAACGGTCGGTCTCCAACTCGGCCAGGGTGTCCCGCAGCGCCTCCTTGAGCGCCACGTCGAGCGAGTTCATCGCCGTGGGGCGGTTCAGGGTCAGGGTGACCACGGCGTCGGTGCGGTCGACGAGCAGCGGCTCGGTCACGTTCTCAACGACCCTTCTGTCGGGCGGTGCGGTTGCCGGCGTCGAGGCACTGTTCGACGTACCGGTCGGCGGCCGGCCGCAGCCGGGCCGCGTGCCGGTCGAAGAAACTGGCCGCGGCGACGCCGGGCCAGCGCTCGGGGAGCAGCGCCGGCGGCAACTGCGGGTCCCGGAACAGGAAGGTACGCCACGCGTGCACGAGCCGGAACCGGGCCGCGTACGCCTCCTCGTCGCCGCTGCGTGCGGTCACGCCGGCCAGCAGCGGGCGCTGTTCGGCGACGAACCGTTCGTACGCGTGCCCGATCTCGGTGAGATCCCAGGCCCGCCGGACCACCCCCATCGCCCCCGGCGTGCCGGCGGCGTGCGCGGCGGTGAACCGTTCGTAGTGCACGCCGGCGTCCTCCAGCAGAAGGTCGACGTCCTCGCCGCCGCGGGTGGCCACCCAGGTGTGCTCGTCGAGCGCGCCGTAGCCGAGGAAGCTGAGGTTGGCGGCGAGCCGCTGCCGGTCCCGCCGGGACGCCGTGGTCCGCAGCACCAGTAGGTCGAAGCGGCCGTCCCAGGTGACCCGGCCGGTGCGGTAGACCCGGGCCGCCGCCTCGTCCAGTCGCCGGGCAGCTTTGGGTGTGATCGAATAGCCGGGTCCGGAGGGCAGACGGAGCGGATCCAGCCACCCCTGGCGGACCATTCGGGAGACCGCCGTGCGTACGGCCGGGGGCGCGATTCCCAGCGGTGCGAGCAGTTTGACCAGGGCGGCGACCGGCGCGCGGCCACCCCTCTGCCGGAGGTGGTCGCCGTACAGGTCGAAGAGTGCCGACCGTGCCTGCATGACCGCACATTGTGACAGGCCTACCCAGGATAAGCTAGGTGCTGTTACATCAATGCAGCTTCGGTTTGGGTCCGGCGGTGTTCATCAGGGAAAATCGTTGGTCGACACCCCCGCGTACCTTGCGGGTGGTCTTGGCGAAGTGGCTGTGGGGCAACCCACCGACCCTGGTGTAGGTCTGAGGGGAGACAACATGGCGGCGATGAAGCCGCGGACGGGCGACGGTCCGCTGGAAGTCACCAAGGAGGGCCGGGGCATCGTCATGCGGGTCCCGCTGGAGGGCGGTGGCCGGCTCGTCGTCGAGATGACTCCCGACGAGGCCAACGCGCTCGGTGACGCGCTGAAGGCGGCCGCCGGCTGACCGACCGACGATCCGCGCGGCACCGCGCGGATGGTGCGTCGTGACCCTGAGCCACCGGGGATCCCCCGGTGGCTCAGGGTCTTCACATCCCGCACGCGGGGCGGCCCGCCCCGCGCCACGAACACCTCCGGAGGTACGTCCCAGCGTGCTCGCTATCCGCCTGACAGCCGGCCCCGACCGGCCGGACACCCTCGTCCTGCCGGTCCGCGCCGGTGTCGCCACCGACGGGGGAAGGGCACCGGCGACGCTGGTCCCGACCGGAGTTGCCCTGCCCGAGGAGGTCTCGGCCGAGGCGATCGCCCTGTTGCCCGCCACCCGGCTCGCCGGCCGGGCCGGCGAGACCTTCGCCCACCTGCGCCCCCATGGCACCCCGCAACGGCTGCTGCTGCTCGGCGTCGGCGACGGCACCGGCAGGAGTTGGCGGACCGCCGGGGCGGCCCTCGCCCGCGCCGCCAAAGATGAGACACAGATCACCGTCGCGCTCCCGGCCGACGTCGACAGCCCCGCCGTGGCCGCCCTCGTCGAGGGGCTCCAGCTCGCCGCCTACCGGTTCCGGATGACCGATGCCGGCGACGCGCCCGCGCTGACCGGCGTGGAACTGCTGGTCGCCGACCCGGAGGCACACCGTGAGGCGGTCGCCGTCGCGGAGACCACCGCCCGGATGACCCGCCTGGCCCGGGACCTCACCAACACTCCCTCGTCGGTGAAGAACCCGCAGTGGTTCGCCGCCCAGGTCGAGGCCGCCGCCGATCTTCCCGACCTGCACCTGCGGGTACGCGGCCCGCAGGAACTGGCCGCCGAGGGCTTCGGCGGCATCCTGGCCGTCGGCGGTGGCTCGGCCAGCGCCCCCCGCCTGGTGGAGCTGGACTGGCGCCCCACCGACGCCCGTACCCACGTGGTGCTCGTCGGCAAGGGCATCACCTTCGACACCGGCGGCATCTCCATCAAACCGGTGCCGGCGATGAAACTGATGCGCAAGGACATGGCCGGCGCCGCCGCCGTGGTCGCGGCGACCCTCGGCGCGGCGGCGCTGCGCCTGCCGGTCCGGGTCACCACCCTCGCCCCGCTGGCCGAGAACATGGTCAGCGGTTCGGCGTTTCGACCCGGCGACATCATCCGCCACTACGGCGGCCTGACCAGCGAGACCACCAACTCCGACGCCGAGGGGCGGCTGGTTCTCGCCGACGCGATCGCGTACGCGGTGCGCGAACTCGCGCCGGACCTGCTGGTCGACCTGGCGACCCTGACCGGCGCCAACGCGGTCGCGCTCGGCAAGAAGCACGGCGCGCTCTACAGCGACAACGACCGGCTCGCCGCCGACCTGCTGGCCGCGATCGAGCAGGCCGGGGAGGCGGCCTGGCGGATGCCGCTGCCCGCCGACTACGTCGAGCACCTCGGCAGCGACCTGGCCGACCTGCACAGCTCGCCGGACGCGGGCGCGGGCTCGGTCACCGCCGCGCTGTTCCTCCGCGAGTTCACCGGCGACCTGCGCGACCGCTGGCTGCACATCGACATGTCCGCGCCGTCCTGGTCCGACGGCGACGACGCCGAACTGACCCGGGGCGCGACCGGTTGGGGCGTACGCGGGCTGCTGCGCTGGCTGGCGACGCTGCGTTGACCGGCCGCCCAGCCGACGAGGCGGGCGGGGCGGCGAGCGGTCAGCACTTCACCGCGACCAGCAGGCCGTGCCCGACCGGCAGCAACGCGGGCGTCCAGTGCTCGGACTCGCGGATCGCCTTCACCGTCTCCCGTACGGTGACCGTCTCGGCGTCCCGCGCGGCCGGGTCACCGATGCGCCCGTTGGCCAGGGCGCCGTTGAGGGCGAGCACCCCGCCGGGGCGCAGCAGCCGCAGCGCGGCGTCCGCGTACGCGGCGAAGCCGGTCGCCTCGGTGTCCACGAAGACCAGGTCGTACGCGCCGTCGGCGAGCCGGGGCAGCACGTCCAGCGCCCGGCCGGTGATGATCCGGGTACGCCCCGCGGGGAAACCGGCCTCGACGAAGATGCGCCGGGCGATGCGTTGGTGTTCGACCTCCACGTCGATGGTGGTGAGCACCCCGTCAGCGCGCATGCCGCGCAGCAACCAGACCCCGCTGACTCCGGTGCCGGTGCCGATCTCGACCACCGCGCGGGCGTTTCCGGCGGCGGCGAGCAGGCGCAGCGCGGCCCCGGCGCCCGGGGTCACCACGTCGAGGCCGACCTCACGGGCGAGGGCACGGGCGGTCCGTAGGACGAGGTCCTCGCCGACGTACGACTCGGCGAACTGCAACGTCTGGGCCGTCGGAGTGCCGGAACTGGCGACCGTGGCGATGGGACACCTCCGGGCGGCGGGAGTGGTGCGAGGGGCGGGTTGGCACTGTGAGCCTAGAGGCGCGGCCCGCGCGGCGCAGCGGCCCCGTCCGGCGATGACGATCACGACCGCCGGAGCCGGTTCGATCCCGGCCCATCCGTGCAATCCTGGAACTGGTGTCCCCCGTGGCGTACCGGCCGCCGCGTCGCGCCGTACGGGGGATCCGGGGACGGAGTGGGAGGCACCGACGTGACCGACGGCTGGGACTGGCGCCAGCCCGGCAGCAATCCTGCGCCGCCGGGCCCCCCGACGGGGACGCCGCCGGCAGGGCACCCGACGGCACCGCACGGCAGCGGGAGCGGCACGGCGTCACCGTGGTGGTCCGACGCGCTCGCCGATCCGTGGCGCGACCCGTACGCGCCCGCCGCCGTGGTGCTGCCGACCGCGCCGGCGGTCGGCGCGGCACCCGAGCCGGTCAGCGACCCGGACGCGCCGGGTCGGCCGAGGCTGCGTCAACTGTTGCTGATCCCGCTGATCACCGCGCTGCTCGCGGGGGCGCTCGGCGGTGCTCTCGGGTACGCCTTCGCGGTGCGCGGTGGGGCCGGCGGCGGGGTGACCCTCGGCGCCCGACCGGCCGACGCCCCCGGCCTGGCCCAGCGTCGTCCCGAGTCGCTGGCCGCGGTCGCGGAGAAGGTCCTGCCCAGCGTGGTGACCGTCCGGGTGGTCAGCCTGGCCGGGATGAGCGAGGGATCCGGCTTCATCGTCAGCGCCGACGGGCACGTGATCACCAACGACCACGTGGTCGGGGACGGGGGCGGCCGGGCCAGCGTGGTCTTCAACGACGGCAGCACCGCCCCGGCCACCGTGGTCGGCCAGGACCCGGAGTCGGACATCGCCGTGATCAAGGTGAGCCGCACCGGGCTGCGACCGGTCGAGTTCGGCGATTCGGACGCGCTCGCCGTCGGCGACCCGGTGTTGGCCTTCGGCTCGCCGCTCTCGCTGGCCAACACGGTCACCGCCGGCATCGTCAGCGCACTGGACCGCACCATGCAGGCCGGGGAGCCCGGTGGGCCGGTGCGCTACTACGCGGCCATCCAGACCGACGCGGCGGTCAACCACGGCAACTCCGGCGGCCCACTGGTCGACGCCGCCGGCCGGGTGATCGGGGTCAACTCCACGATCAAGTCCCTGGTCGCCGAGGGGCAGGAGGCGGGGAACATCGGGCTCGCCTTCGCCATTCCGATCAACCAGGCCAAACGGATCACCCAGGACATCATCGGCACCGGCAAGGCCCGCCGTACGGTGATCGGAGCGCAGGTCGGTGGCGCCGGGTCGAGCACCGGCGGAGCGGGGGTACGGCTGGCGGCGGTCGAGCCGTCCGGGCCGGCGGCCGGTGCCGGTCTCAAGGCCGGGGACGTGATCCTGCGGTTGAACGGCCGGCCGATGACCGAGCCGACCGATCTGATCGCGCTGGTCCGCAAGTTCGCCCCTGGGGCGGTGGTGCGGGTGGAGTACCGGCGGGGTGCGAGCCGGCAGAACGCGTCCGTGACGCTCGCCGCAGATGCCAAGTGAGGACCGGTCACCCTCTCCCGACCAGCCGCCCGACGTGCGTACTCTTGGCCTGACCGACGAGGAGGCCCAGCAGTGCTCGACAACCTGAACTGGTGGGAGATCGTTGCGCTGCTGCTCCTGGCGCTGCTGATCTTCGGTGACCGGCTGCCCAACGTGATCAACGACGGCCTGCGGATGGTGCGCAACCTGCGCACCATGGCCCGCAACGCCACCGGCGACCTGAGTCGCGAGCTGGGCACCGACATCCAGCTGGAGGACCTGCACCCGAAGGCGTTCATCCGCAAGCACCTGCTCAGCGAGGAGGACGAGGCGGCGATTCGCAAGCCGTTGCAGGGTGTCTACGACAACCTCCGCGCCGACGTCACCGGCGTGCACGAGGAGCTGAAGGACGTCGCGAAGGCCGTCGACGTACGGGACACCGGCCGTCCGGCCAGCGACAGGGCACCCGCCCCGGCAC
>NZ_SMJY01000234.1:0-8524 GCF_004348355.1 Micromonospora sp. KC721
CCACCACCGCCTTCGCCGCGGAGGACTACTGCCTCGGCGAGTGCGGCGACATCCTGCCGCCCGGCCAGAACGGCAACGCCACCCTCGTCGAGGTGCTCGGCAACCAGGCCCTCGGCACCCTGCCCAGACACTCCGCCGACCAACTCGGCCGCTACGCCGACCTGGTGTACTCCTACGCCGGCCTCCGACAGGACCAGATCAGCTCGTTCTTCAACGACGCGTCCTTCGGTGTGCCGCCCGGCCAGGTCGAGCGGGACTACTCACCCCGCGCCGACGTGCGGATCGTGCGGGACAAGGCCACCGGCGTACCGCACATCACCGGCACCACCCGCGGCGGCACCATGTACGGCGCCGGGTACGCCGGCGCGGAGGACCGGCTGTTCACCATGGACCTGCTGCGGCACGTCGGCCGCGGCACCCTCACCCCGTTCGCCGGCGGCGCCCCCGGCAACCGTGCCCTGGAACAGAGCGTCTGGCGCAGCTCCCCCTACACCGAGGCCGACCTGCGGGCGCAGATCGACGCGCTGCGCGCCAAGAGCGGCGCCCGCGGCGAACAGCTCTACGCCGACGTCCAGGAGTACGTCGCCGGAATCAACGCCTACATCCGTGCCTGCATGGCCAACCGGAACTGCCCCGGCGAGTACGTCCTCACCGGACACCTCGACTCGGTCACCAACGCCGGCGGTCCCAAACCGTTCCAGCTGACCGACCTGATCGCCATCGCCGGGGTGGTCGGCGGTCTGTTCGGCGGCGGAGGCGGCACCGAGATGCAGTCGGCGCTGGTGCGGATCGCCGCCCGGGCCCGCTACGGCACCGTCGAGGGCGACAAGGTGTGGAGCGCCTTCCGCGGCCAGAACGACCCGGAGACCGTGCTGACCCTGCACGACGGGCAGAGCTTCCCGCACGGCGCGGCCTCGCCGGACGCGCCCAGCGTGGTGCTGCCCGACGCCGGATCCGCCCGGGTGGAACCGGTGGTCACCGAGCAGACCGGCTCGGCCGGCAGCACCACCGCCACCGGCTCCTCCGAGCTGGCCGCCGCGCTGTCCGGGCTGACCATCTCCCCGCAGCACCGCGGCATGTCCAACGCCGTCGTGGTCAGCGCCACGCACTCCGCCACCGGGCACCCGATCGCCGTGTTCGGCCCGCAGACCGGCTACTTCTCCCCCCAACTGCTGATGGTGCAGGAGTTGCAGGGCCCCGGGATCAGCGCCCGTGGCGCCGCCTTCGCCGGGCTCAACCTGTACGTGCTGCTCGGCCGGGGGCAGGACTACGCGTGGAGCGCCACCTCCTCCATCCACGACATCACCGACACCTACACGGTGCCGCTGTGCACCCCGGACGGCAGCGCGCCGACGCTGTCCAGCAACCACTACCTCTACCGGGGCGCCTGCCTGCCGATGGAGGAGATCTCCCACGTCAACACGTGGACCCCCAGCGTCGCCGACAACACCCCCGCCGGCTCGTACAAGCTCGTCGCCTGGCGCACCAAACTGGGGCTGGTCTCCTGGCGCGGCACCGTCGGCGGCCGGCCGCACGCCTTCACCCAGCTGCGCTCGACCTACCAGCACGAGGCCGACTCGGCGATCGGGTTCCAGATGTTCAACGACCCGGCGGCGATGGGCTCGGCGCAGGCCTTCATCGCCTCGGCGAACAACGTCGAGTACGCCTTCAACTGGTTCTACGTCAACTCCACCGAGTCGGCGTACGTCAACTCCGGACTCAACCCGGTGCGGGCCGCCGGCAGCAACCCGAACCTGCCGATGAAGGCCGAACCCGCCTACGAGTGGCAGGACTACAACCCGGCGACGAACACCGCCCGGTACGCGCCGCTGTCGGCCCACCCGCACTCGGTGAACCAGGACTACTACATCAGCTGGAACAACAAGCAGGCCAAGGACTTCGGCGCCGCCGACGGCAACTTCAGCTTCGGCGCCGTGCACCGGGGCGACCTGCTGGACAGGCCGATGAAGGCCGCCCTGGCGGCGGGCCGGAAGTTCGACCGGGCCTCGCTGGTCTCGCTGGTGCAGCAGGCCGGCCTGACCGACCTGCGGGCGGTCGAGGTGCTCGACGAGCTGATCCGGGTGCTGGACAGCCAGCCGGTCACCGACAGCGCGCTGGCCGGCGAGATCAGCCGGCTCAAGGCGTGGCGGCAGGCCGGTGGGCTGCGGGTGGAGACCGCCAAGGGCTCGAAGGTGTACCAGCACGCGGAGGCGATCCGCACCTTCGACGCCTGGTGGCCGCTGCTGGTCCGGGGCATGTTCAAGGCCCCGCTCGGCACGGACCTCTACCAGGCGCTGGTCAACGCCCTGCAGGTCAACGAGTCTCCCTCCGGTCACCAGCGGGGCGACCTGTCCAACCTGCCCAGCTCGGCCAACGAGGCCCAGGCGCACAAGGGTTCGGCGTTGCAGTACGGCTGGTGGGGCTGGGTCGACAAGGACCTGCGTGCGGTGCTCGGCGACCCGGTGCGGGGCGGCCTGGGCCGCACGTACTGCGGCAACGGCAACCTCGCCGGCTGCCGGCAGGTCCTGCTCGACACCCTGCGCGCCGCGGCGGCCACCCCGGCCGCCACGACCTACCCCGGCGACAGCACCTGCGCGGCCGGCGACCAGTGGTGCGCCGACGCGATCGTCCAGTCCCCCCTGGGCGGCATCAAGCACGCCACCACCGCCTGGCAGAACCGGCCCACCTACCAGCAGGTGGTGTCCTTCCCGGCCCGGCGTGGCGACCCGGCGGTGACCAACCTCGCCCTCGGCCGGCCGGCCACCGCGTCCAGCACCGAGTTCCTCCAGCCCGCCGCGCGGGCGGTGGACGGGGATCCGGACACCCGCTGGGCCAGCTCCCGCGAGGACGACCAGTGGCTCTCCGTCGACCTGGGCTCCGTCCGGCCGGTCAGCCGGGTACGTCTGGCCTGGGAGGCCGCCTACGCGCGGTCGTACCGGATCGAGGTCTCCACCGACGGCACCACCTGGCGGGAGGTCTGGTCCACCACGGCCGGTGACGGGGGCAGTGACGTGATCGCCTTCCCGGCGCAGAACGCCCGGTACGTGCGGATGCGCGGGCTGACCCGGGCCACCTCCTACGGCTTCTCGCTGTACGAGATGGCGGTGTACGCCCGCTGACCGGCGTGCTCCGGCCGGCGCGCTGACCCCGCGCCGGCCGGAGCTGGTCAGGACGGATGGGTAGCCCGTCAGGCCAGGTAGACCTGGCCGCCCTCGACCTTGACCTGCTTGGCGGGCAGCGGTTTGGTCGCCGGCCCGCCCTGCACCGAGCCGTCGGTGATGGCGAACCTGCTGTTGTGGCAGGTGCAGTTGATGGTGCCGCCGTCGACGTTCGACACCGGGCACCGCTGGTGGGTGCAGATCGGGTCGAAGCCCTTGAACTCGCCCTCGGTGGGCTGGGTGACGACCACGCCGCGCTCGACGAAGATGGCCCCGCCGCCGACCGGGATGTCCGTGGTCCGGGCCAACGGCGCGTCGGCGGCGCTGGGTGCGCCGGTCGCGCCGGGCCCGCCGCTGGTCGGGGTCGACGCCGGCGGGGCCGCCCCCTCGTCGTCGCCGCCGCACCCGGCCAACACCACGGACGCCCCGACCGCGCCGGCACCCGCGAGCAGGGCCCGGCGCGTCCGCGTGCCCGATCCGGTCAACACCTCATCGTCACTCATCCTCGGCCTCTCTCTCGACGTGCCGCCACCGGCGTGAATCCGGCCGCACCCCTGCACACGCACCATCGTGCCCGGCGGTTCACCCGGCCGGCACACCAGGCACCACCGGACAACCGACCGGCGCCACCGCGAACGGGGCGTGGCGTGGCGGAGACGAAGGGGTCGTGGGCCGAGGTGGCCGGCTCAGCGGGCCGACACCCGGCGGGTACGCGACGTCGCCGTGGCCCCGTTGGCCTTCGCCGCCCGGGTGGTGGCCGCCTTGGCCCCCTTGGCCGCCCCGTCGAGCTTGAGCAGCGGGCGCAGGAACTGACCGGTGTGACTGTCGGGCACCTCCGCGACCTCCTCCGGCGTGCCCACGGCGAGCACCGTGCCACCCCGGTGGCCGCCCTCCGGACCCATGTCGATGAGCCAGTCGGCGGTCTTGATCACGTCGAGGTTGTGCTCGATGGTGATCACCGTGTTGCCCTTGTCGACCAGGCCCTCCAGCACCGTCAGCAGCTTGCGGATGTCCTCGAAGTGCAGGCCGGTGGTCGGCTCGTCGAGCACGTAGACCGTCCGCCCGGTGGAGCGCTTCTGCAACTCGGCGGCGAGCTTGACCCGCTGCGCCTCGCCGCCGGAGAGCGTCGGGGCGGGCTGACCCAGCCGGACGTAGCCCAGTCCGACGTCGACCAGCGTCTTCAAATGCCGGTGGATGGCCGGGATGGCGGAGAAGAACTCCGCCGCCTCCTCGATCGGCATCTCCAGCACGTCGGAGACGGTCTTGCCCTTGTAGTGCACCTCCAGGGTCTCCCGGTTGTACCGGGCACCCTTGCAGACCTCACAGGGGACGTACACGTCCGGCAGGAAGTTCATCTCGATCTTGATCGTGCCGTCACCGGAGCACGCCTCGCACCGGCCACCCTTGACGTTGAACGAGAACCGGCCCGGGCCGTACCCCCGGACCTTGGCCTCGGTGGTCTCGGCGAACAGCTTGCGGACGTGGTCCCAGACGCCGGTGTAGGTGGCCGGGTTGGACCGCGGCGTCCGGCCGATCGGCGACTGGTCCACGCCGACGACCTTGTCGACGTGCTCGAGCCCGCCGACCCGGGTGTGCCGGCCGGGAACCAGCCGGGCGCCGTTGATCTGATTGGCGAGCACCGCGTACAGGATGTCGTTGACCAGCGTCGACTTGCCGGAACCGGAGACCCCGGTGACCGCGATGAGCTGGCCGAGCGGGAACGACACGGTCAGGTTGCGCAGGTTGTGCTCCCGCGCCCCGTGCACCACCAGCTCCCGCCCGGGGGTCTGCGGGCGACGCTGGCGCGGCGTCGGGATGGACCGACGCCCGGACAGGTACGCCCCGGTGACCGAGTCGGCGTTCTCCAGCAGCGCCGCCACCGAGCCGCTGTGCACGATCCGCCCGCCGTGCTCCCCGGCACCCGGCCCGATGTCGACGATCCAGTCCGCGACCCGGATGGTGTCCTCGTCGTGCTCCACCACGATCAGGGTGTTGCCGAGGCCACGCAGCCGCAGCAGGGTCTCGATCAGGCGGTGGTTGTCCCGCTGGTGCAGACCGATCGACGGCTCGTCGAGCACGTACAGCACGCCGACCAGACCCGACCCGATCTGGGTGGCCAGCCGGATCCGCTGCGCCTCGCCGCCGGAGAGGGTGCCGGCCGGGCGGTCCAGGGAGAGGTAGTCCAGGCCGACGTCGAGCAGGAACTTCAGCCGGGCGTTGATCTCCTTGAGCACCCGCTCGGCGATCATCTTCTGCCGGTCGGTCAGCTCGATGCCGGCGAGCAGGTCAGCGGCCTCCCCCACCGAGAGGTTGCACACCTCGGCGATGCTCCGTCCGGCCAGGGTGACCGCGAGCACCTCCGGCTTGAGCCGGGCGCCGCCGCAGGCCGCGCAGGGCACGTCCCGCATGTAGCCCTCGTACTTCTCCCGCGACCACTCCGACTCGGTGTCGGAGTGTCGGCGCTCGATCCACTGCACCACGCCCTCGAAGCCGGTGTAGTAGGAGCGTTCGCGGCCGTACTTGTTGCGGTAACGCACGTGCACCTGGTCGCCGGAGCCGTGCAGGATCGTCTTCTGCGCCCGCGACGGCAGCGCCCGCCACGGCGTGTCCACGTCGAAGTGCTCGGCCTCGCCGAGCGCCTCCAGCAGGCGCAGGAAGTATTCCAGGTTGTGGCCGGTGGCCCAGGGCTGGATCGCGCCCTCGCGCAGGGTGCGCTCCGGGTCGGGAACGAGCAGCTCCGGATCGACCTCCTTCTTGGTGCCCAGCCCGGTGCACTCCGGGCAGGCACCGTAGGGCGCGTTGAAGGAGAAGACCCGGGGCTCCAGGTCCTCGATGGCCAGCGGGTGGTCGTTCGGGCAGGCCAGATGCTCGGAGTAGCGGCGCTCCCGCTCCGGGTCGTCCTCCGCCAGGTCGACGAAGTCGAGCAGAACCAGGCCGCCGGAGAGGCCGAGGGCGGCCTCGACCGAGTCGGTGAGCCGCTGCTTGGCGCTCGGCTTGACGCTGAGCCGGTCGATCACCACCTCGATGGTGTGTTTCTCCTGCTTCTTGAGCTTCGGCGGCTCGGTGAGCTGGTGCACCACACCGTCGACCCGGGCCCGGGCGTAGCCCTTCGACTGCAGTTCGGCGAAGAGGTCGACGTACTCGCCCTTGCGGCCGCGCACCACCGGGGCGAGCACCATGAACCGGGTGCCCTCGGCCATGGCGAGCACCCGGTCGACGATCTGCTGCGGGCTCTGCCGGGAGATCTTCTCGCCGCAGACCGGGCAGTGCGGCTCACCGATGCGGGCGAAGAGCAGCCGCAGGTAGTCGTAGACCTCGGTGATGGTGCCGACGGTGGAGCGCGGGTTGCGCGAGGTCGACTTCTGGTCGATGGAGACCGCCGGGCTCAACCCCTCGATGAAGTCGACGTCGGGCTTGTCCATCTGGCCGAGGAACTGCCGGGCGTACGACGACAGCGACTCGACGTACCGGCGCTGCCCCTCGGCGAAGATCGTGTCGAAGGCCAGGCTCGACTTGCCCGACCCGGAGAGCCCGGTGAAGACGATCAGGGCATCCCGGGGCAGGTCGAGACTGACGTCACGCAGGTTGTGCTCGCGCGCGCCACGGATGATCAGACGGTCGGCCACGGTGCGTGTGCTCCCGGAAAGAGAAAGTGAGGCGGGTCTGTGCGCTCGGAGCAGGTCTGAGCGGTTTGCGGCGCGGGAAAGGCGCCCGAGCAACTCTAGCCCCGAGGTACGACAATTCCCGGCACGCACCCATTCCCCCTGCTCACAGGGGGGGCGACTGGCCCCGCCCCACCATGATCAGGTGGCGTTGCGGGACAGCTCGCTGCCGTGTCGTGTTCGGCAACACCACCGGATCACCGACGCCCGGCGGCAGTGCCGCGGCGACTCAGGGTGACCGCGGTGACGCAGGTGGCGTCGGACGGGCGGCGCGGCGACGAACCCCTCGCCCCCCGCGCCGCTCGGCGGCGAGTCGGACCTCCCGGCGGCGGCTCTCGTAGGCCACCTCCCGCTGCAACCGGTGCCAACTCTCCCAGCGGCGGGCCGACAGCTCCCCGCTCTCCAGCGCCGCCCGCACCGCGCAGGCCGGCTCGGCCTCGTGCGCGCAGTCGGCGTACCGGCAACCGCTCGCCAGCTCCGCGATGTCGGCGAACGCCCGGTCCAACCCGGCGCCCCCGTCCAGCAGGCCCACCGCGCGCACCCCCGGGGTGTCCAGCACGGCACCACCGCCGGGAACCGGCACCAGCGCGCGCCAGGTGGTGGTGTGCCGGCCCTTACCGTCGACCCGGCGGACCGCCTGCGTCGGCATCACCGTCGCCCCGGCCAAGGCGTTGACCAGGGTCGACTTGCCCGCTCCGGACGGGCCGAGCAGGCCGAGCGTCTGGCCCGGCGCGACGTACGGCGCCAGCGCGTCCAGCCCGGCACCGTGCTCGGCGGCGACCGGCAGCACCGGCACCCCGGGCGCCACGGCGGCGAGTTGTCGGGCCACCGCCTCCGGCTGCGCGGCCAGGTCGACCTTGGTCAGCACGACCAGCGGTCGGGCCCCCGACTCGTGGGCCAGGGAAAGCAGCCGCTCGATCCGGGCGACGTCCGGTTCGGGATGCACCGGCTCCACCACCGCGGCGG
Source organism: Micromonospora sp. KC721 (assembly GCF_004348355.1). Lineage (NCBI taxonomy): Bacteria > Bacillati > Actinomycetota > Actinomycetes > Micromonosporales > Micromonosporaceae > Micromonospora > Micromonospora sp. KC721. Next base: position 7,787 of record NZ_SMJY01000234.1, read on the forward strand.
CGTCCAGGTTCGCGGCGAGGACCTGCCCGTTGGCGTCCCGGCCGGCGGTACGCCGGATGAGCACGGTCCGGCGCGGCAGCACGGAGTCGACGGTCACCGGCCCGTCCGGCCAGGTGGCGAGCAACACCCAGTCACCGACGCAGGGCAGGACGGTCAGGTCCCGGGCCGCGGCGGCCAGCACACCCGGGCCCAGGCTGGCGCGGACCGGGCCCTCGGCGCAGAGCACGGTGCAGACACCCCGGTCGACCCGGGCCACCCGGCCCGGACGGCGGCCGGGACGTCGGCGCGCGTATGCCGCCCGCTCGGCGTCGAAGCCGAGCGCCGCAAGATCGATATTCATCGCATCCTCATCGGTGTCGAAGGTGGTGGTGGCGGGACAGCCGCGCTACGACCGGCATGCTCACCCCCGTCCGTCGACCCGGTGCCGCGTCGCGACCGACGGTAGGTGGCGCGCCGACGCGCCGAAAGCCATTTCCCCGGCGACGCGGCGACCGGGGAACGCTAGGGTCGTTCCGTGACCACGGATCCGCTCCTGCTGACCGGCGAGCTGGCGGACGCCACCGCCCGGCTCCTGCGTACCGCCGAGACCCTGGACGCCCAGGCCGTCGGGGCGCCCTCGCTGCTGCCCGGCTGGACCCGCGGCCACGTGCTGACCCACCTGGCCCGCAACGCCGACGGCTTCGTCAACCTGCTCACCTCGGCCCGTACCGGCGAGCGGATCCCGCAGTACGCCAGCCC
>NZ_SMJY01000235.1:0-8519 GCF_004348355.1 Micromonospora sp. KC721
GGGGCTGGGCGGGACGCTGGAGGAACTGCTGCCGCAGGCTGATGCCCTCCGGGCTGGCGTCGGAACGCACCACCTCGCCGGTTTCCAACACCTGCTTGAACCGGCGCAGGTCGTCGCGGACCTGCTGCTCCGGCTCCTCGCCGAAGAGCTTGGCGACGGCTCGACCGAGTTGCCCGGCCGGCGGCGCGTACCCGAGTTCCACCCGGACCTCGGTGCCCCGGTCGCCGGGGGCGGGCACGAACCGGACGCGGCCGGCGTTCGGCACCGGCGCACCGGGCAGCGACCGCCAGGCGATGAGCTCGTCCGGGCGGTCCTCGACGATCTCGGCGTCCCAGCTCACCGACTGCCCCGCCGGGCCACGCGCCGTCCAACGCGAGCACCGTGAATCGACGGCGCGCACCGACTCCAGGTGGGCCATGACGTGCGGCAGGTTCTCCAGGTCGCGCCAGAACCGGTACGCCTGCGACGCGGGCCGGTTGACGGTGACCCCGACCTCCATGGTGATCAGCCGTTCCCGCGCCCGGCGCGCCCGCCCGGCCCGCGCCGCGGCGAGCAGGTCGACGGCGGCGATGCCGGCGACGACCGCGGCGGTGATCGCGACCCGCCGGCGACGCTCGCCCCGCCGGTCAGCCAGGGCCCGCCCCAGCAGGGCGAGGTCGACGCCGTCACCGGCCACCCGGGTCCACGCCCAGCCGGCGGGCCGCCGCCCGGCCAGCAGTCCGGCCGCGTGCCCCAGCTCCCGGCCGGCGACGGCCCGGATGACCGGGTACGCACCCGGGGAGTCGTCCACCCCGGTCAGCCGGGCCACCGCGCGGGGCGCCAGCAGACCACCCACGCCGAGGGCGAGGCTCACCACGCCCAGCACCCGGGGTAGCCCGCCACCCCGGCCGCGCCGCTCCAGCTCGTCCAGCACCGTCGAGTCGATTCCGTCCACGTCACACCACCGTCGTTCGGCCTGGCCGCCTGCGGGCGGCCCGGCGGCGGGGTAGCCGCCACACCTGACGCTATGCCCACCGAACGCCGCACGAACCCCGAATCCGTACAGAACCGGGGCACGATGGCGGGACAGGTCAGCCCAGCGCGCCGACGGCCAGTTTCGCCGCCTCGGCGATCAGCGCGTCGTCGTACGCGGCGTCCTTGGTGTCGCGGCGGGACAGCACCGCCAGCACGATCGGTGCGCCCCGCGGCGGCCAGAGCACGGCGATGTCGTTGCGGGTGCCGTACCCGCCGGAGCCGGTCTTGTCGCCCACCTGCCAGTCGGCCGGCACCCCGGCCCGGATCAGCTTCGCTCCGGTGGTGTTGCGCCGCAGCCAGTCGACCAGGACCGCGCGGTCCGCGGCGGACAGGGCGTCGCCCAGCGCGTACGCCCGCAGGCTGGTGGCCATGGCACGGGGCGTGCTGGTGTCGCGGACGTCGCCCGGCGCGGCCTCGTTCAACGCCGTCTCGATCCGGGCCGGCTCGGTGACGGTGTCGCCGATCTCCCGCAGCTCGCGCTCGAACCCGTCCGGCCCGCCCAGCTCGGCGAAGATCAGGTTGGCGGCGGTGTTGTCGCTGTGGCGCACCGCCGCGTCGGCGACCGCCCGCAGGGTCATCCCGGTATCGACGTGCTGCTCGGTGATCGGCGAGTACGTCACCAGGTCCGCCCGCCGGTAGCGGACCACCCGGTCCAGTTCCGCGTCGGAGGTCACATCCAGCAACGCCCCCGCGGCGAGGGCCTTGACCGTCGAGGCGTACGCGAACCGCTCGTCGGCCCGGTGGGCGAGGGTGCGGCCGGTCCCGGTGTCGATGGCGTAGACCCCGAGGGTGGCGTCGAACCGCTGCTCCAGGGACGCGAAGTCGGCGGAGGCGGTCACCGACGCCGACGCGGGCCGGGTGCTCGGGGCACCGGGGCCGGGCGTGGCCGGCTGCGGCTTCGCGCAGCCGGACAGCGGGGCGAGCGCGCCGGCGACCGCCGCCGCCGTGAGCATTCGACGCATGTGCATGGTCTTCCTTCCGTCGGTTCGGGACACCGGGGCCCACGCTGCGCGGCACCGAGGGCAGGCCCCGACCGCCGTGGACGGATCGGTGCGGGGCCCCAATGGGACACCAGCCGGCGGTCGGCGGCGGTTGCGACCGGTGACGGAGACCACCCCGGGTCACAGCGAATGATCCCTGTCTCCCCTACGCCTACCCGGCGGCCACCGCGAATCCGAGATAGATGACGACAGCAACCGGCACCGCCACCGCCAACGCGAGCGCCCGTTGACGGTGCGTCCGACCCACCAGCACGACGAGCAGCACACCGAGCGCGGCGTCGATGGCGACGTTCCACCACAGGCCCGTGCGATAGGGATCGGCGGCCGTCTCGGCGTACCGGGCCGCCTCCTCGAAGAACACCGCGGCCGGCAGGGCCGTGCCGACGATCCGCTGCCAGCCGGTGCTCCGCGCCCAGGTGCCGCCGACACCGAAGACCACCCCGGCGAGCACGCCGAGAAACATCCAGAGCAGCGACGCCGGCAACCACAGTATGGCCAGGTCGTCACCCTGGATGAGGGTCGCCGCCAGGTCGTAGCTGGGCACCGCGACGACCAGCAGGACCGCGGCGGCCAGGGCCGCGCGCCGCCATCCCGCGCGGGCCCACCAGCCGACGGCGAAAGCGGCGACCGCCCAGGTGGCGGTGGAATTGCCGAGCTCCGCGAAGGGGTACGGCACGAACTTGATCCATACGAAGTCGAGGGAGCCGAGCAGGAAACCGCCCACGACGGCGACGAGGGCCACCAATCGATCATCAGGTCGCATGGGGCAGGAGCATACCGAGTATGCGTCGGTCGGCCCTGACCGGCGCACAACAACCCGAGCCAGCCGTTCACCAGCGACCACGGCCGCATGCCCGCACGTCTCGGCCGGATCATGCGCGGCCTCTTGCGGCGGCGAAAAGGAATGCGAGCAAAAAATGGAAGGGAATCAGAACCCCCTCCCATTCTTAACGTATACCGCACCCGGGGTCTTGCGGCAAGACCCGGGCCATGCCGCAGAATCGTCCGCCAAGGCCGGAACCTGCGCAAATGGGCGCGCGACGTGCGGGTGTTGGCGTCGACAAACGCTGCCCAACGGTCGCCAGTGATCTCAGATCGGAGCTGATGCCGTGAACCCGCTGACCACCAGCGCGTTCGACCTTCCCGACCATCTCGCCGCCAAGGCCGACCCGACGCTGGTCGCCGGCGACGAGCAGCACTTCGCGGCCATCGCGGCGAGCGTGCAGCAGTCCATCGCCGATCTCTCCGACCGCCTCGACGCCGAGCGCCGGGCGCCCGCCGGGAAGGGCGGCCAGGCGGTGGAGCGCGACCAGACGGTCCGCCGGCTGGCCGCGCGCCTGCGCGCCCTGCGTCGTTTCGGCATCGACCTGTGCCTGGGACGCATGGTCGCCGCCGACAGCCCCGAGCCCGTCTACGTCGGGCGACTCGGCCTCACCGACGGCGCGGGTCACCGGCTGTTGCTCGACTGGCGCTCCCCGGCGGCTGAACCGTTCTTCGCCGCGACCCACGCCAACCCGATGGGGCTGACCAGCCGCCGCCGGTACCGCTGGACCGGGGGCCGGATCACCGACTACTGGGACGAGGTCTTCACTCCCGACGGGCTTGACGGGCACGCCGCCCTCGACGACCAGTCCGCCTTCATCGCCAGCCTGGGCGGGCACCGCTCGGCCCGGATGCGGGACGTGCTCGCCACCATCCAGGCCGACCAGGACGCCATCATCCGAGCGGGGTCGCGCGGGGCTCTCGTCATCGACGGCGGCCCGGGTACGGGCAAGACCGTTGTCGCTCTGCACCGCACCGCGTACCTGCTCTACGCCGACCCTCGACTCGGTAACCGCCGGGGCGGCGTGCTGTTCGTCGGTCCGCACCACCCCTATCTCGCCTACGTCGCCGACGTCCTGCCCAACCTCGGTGAGGAGGACGTACAGACGTGCACCCTGCGGGATCTGGTCGCCGAGGGAGCCTCGGCGGTGGCCGAGACCGACCCGGAGGTGGCCCGCCTGAAGTCGTCCGCGGAGCTGGTGAAGGCGATCGAGGCGGCCGTCCGGTTCTACGAGGAGCCGCCCGACACGGCGATGACGGTCTGCACCGACGAGTCCGAGATCCGGGTGGACGTCGACGACTGGACCGAGGCGTTCGAGGCGGCATCCGGCACCCCGCACAACGAGGCGCGCGAGAAGATCTGGACGGAGTTGCTGACGATCCTGGTCACCAAGCACGCCGGCGACGAACCGGCGGAGCTGCTCCGCAGGTCGCTGGAGCGCAACAGGGAACTGCGTGCGGCGTTGCACCGCGCCTGGCCCATGCTCGACGCGACCGACATCGTCGGTGACCTGTGGTCGGTGCCCGCCTTCCTGCGCCGGTGTGCTCCGTGGCTCGGCCAGGACGATGTGCTGAGGCTGCAGCGCGCGGACGCGCACGCCTGGACGGTGTCCGACCTGCCGCTGCTGGACGCCGCACGACAACGGCTCGGTGACCCGGAGGCGTCCGGGCGCGAGCGCCGGCAGGACGCCATGGTCGCCGCCGAACGCGCGCGCATGTCCCTGGTCGTCGACGACCTGATCGCGGCCGACACCTATGACGACGGTGAGGGTGTGCTGTCGAGCCTGCGCCAACTGGATCTCCAAGACGCCCTGGTCGACGGGGCCGCACTGCCCAGCGCCGAACCGGACCGGCTCGCCGGCCCGTTCGCGCACGTCGTGGTGGACGAGGCTCAGGAACTGACCGACGCGGAGTGGCAGATGTTGCTGCTGCGCTGCCCGTCGCGGAGCTTCACCATCGTCGGGGACCGCGCCCAGTCCCGGCACGGGTTCACCGAGTCGTGGCAGGAACGACTCACCCGGATCGGGCTCGACCGGATCACCCTGGCCGGCCTGAGTGTCAACTACCGGACGCCGAAGGAGGTCATGGCGGCAGCCGAGCCGGTCATCCGGGCCGTGCTCCCGGACGCCAACGTGCCGACCTCGATCCGCAGCGGCGGCGTCCCCGTCGTCCACGGATCCACCTCCGAGCTGGGCTCGATCCTCGACACCTGGCTCGCCGCGCACGCCGAAGGAACCGCCTGCGTCATCGGCGATCCCACCTTCCGGGCGACGCCCCGCGTCCGGTCGTTGACTCCGGAGCTGGCCAAGGGGCTCGAGTTCGACCTGGTCGTCCTCGTCGACCCGGAGGCGTTCGGCGAGGGCATCGAAGCAGCCGTCGACCGCTACGTCGCGATGACCCGCGCCACCCAGCGACTCGTCATCCTCACCAGCACCTGACCCGGCCCGCTGCCGCTGATCCCGGTGACCGGGGCACACCACAACCGCACCCGGTCATCGGGTCAGCCCGACCAGGGTGGCCAGCCGCGCCACGCCGACACCGGCCGGCCCGCCCCGGGCGATCTCAGCAATCACCGTACGCGCCACCGGCCGGCACCGGACCTCCGCCGGCGCGACCCGGTCCGCGTTCACCAGCACCCGCCCGGCCCCAACCAGGTCGCCCAGCTGGAGGTACGCCCGCGCGGCGTCCACCAGGTACGCGGCCCGGTACTCGGCCGGCAGCGGCCGCCACTCCTCCCGGCGAACCACCCGCTCGTGCCGGTACACCGCCTCCCCCGCCTCGCCCAGCTCCACCGCCGCCACCACCCGCGCCAGCTCCACGGCGACCGGCCCGAAGCAGGTCCGATGCGAGTCGTCGACTCCACCACGGCCGGCGAGGTCGGCGGCCCGGTCGATCAGCTCGTCCGCCTGACGGGTGTCGCCACAACCGGCGGCGGCCAACCCGCCCTGGAGCAGCAGCGCGCCCCGTACGCCCGGCTGTTCCACCCGCTGCGTGGCGGCAAGCGTCGCGGTGAGCGCCAGGCGTGGGCGACATGCCGGCCGATCTCGTCGGCCGAGGCCGTCCCGCCGGCACCGTAGCGGGCGAGGGCGGCTCTGATCCCGTCCACGCCGTCGAGCCCGCTGGTCGGGGGTGGACGGTGCTCGCCGAGCAGCACCGCCGGGTCCACCCGGAGCACCTCGGAGATCTCCTGGATCACCGAGTACCGGTCCAGGGCACGCACGCCCCGCTCGACCTTGTCCACCCAGCTCTTCGACTTGCCGAGCCGGTCGGCGAGCATCTGCTGCGTCATCCGGCGGCGCACCCGCCACCGGGCCACCCGCCGGCCGATCGGCTCATCCCTGGTCACGCCGCCACCGCCGGTCCGGGCGCGCTCGCGTGGTGTCCTCGACCGGTATCCGATCCGCCTCGGCCTGTGCGAGAAGGCGCAGCTTGGCGGCTTCTCGCTCGTCCGCCTCGATCTGCTCACCCCGGCTCGGTGCGGGCTTGTCGCCCTGACCCTGCATGCTCACCTCCGTCGTCGGTGCGGCGACGGACTCACCGAGGTCCGTCACCGCCACTTCCGGCACCAGCGACCGCTGCTGGTTCAGGCAGCGGTTCACCACGTCCAGATAATTTCGTGACGATGAGTGACAGCCCAGGTGCGCAAAGTGCGATCAAGGAGTTGAGTCGAGATCGGTAGGACGGGATGTACCAGTCAGCGAGCGCAGCCCATGAGATCGGCCAGTGCCGCCAGTTCGTCGGTCATCGCTCGGCGGCGACCCGAGGCGATCCGGTCCACGATGTCCCGGGCGTACCGCTGTTGCCGTAGCCAGGCCGGCGACATGTCTCGCAACTGGCTGAGTACGGTGGTTGCCTTGCCGTACTGCCGGAGGTCCGTGTAGGCCCATGCCACGTCCAGCCGGTGCCGCCGCCAGGAAGACCTGCTCATCGTGGGGGGCGGAATGTGCGCCGACAGCTCCAACACCCGATCCGCGTCGCCGGCCACCGCCGCCGCCTCGACCCGCTGCATCTGCACCTTGGCGACATCGAAGCCGCCAACCAGCATCTGCTGTTCCGATGCCGGAACCCGCTCTCCGATGCGCACGGCAGCGGCGGCAGCCGCGTCAACAAGATCGGTGACCTCGTCCGGCCGGTTGTCCCGGGCACACGCGGCGGCGGCACCCAACAGCAGCCAGCCCCAAGCTGCCAGCTCGGCTGGGGTCGCCCGGGAGAACTGGGGCTCGACCTCGTCGGCCGTCGTCACTGCCAGTTCGGCCGCCTCCGCGATCCGGCCCTGCCGCATCAACAGCCAACAGAACGACTGGATGACGGTGGCCGCCACCACCCGATTGCCGCTCCGCTGCGCCGCGTCCAACGCACCTGAGAGCGCGGTCTGGGCGAGATCGTCGGCGCGCAACTGGATCAGCAGCGCTCCCGCCAACCGTTGGGTGCGGGCAAACACGTCGTGTGCCTCGGGCTGCCGTGCCTCAGTGGCCAGGCCCACCGCTGCCCGTACGTCTACCATGAGTGGCGGCATGACTCGCAGCGCCACGGCGTAGTCGCCGGCGTTGTAGACCCGGTCGGCGGCGTGAAGGTTCGCACGCAGTGTGTCGAGGTCGGGAGGCTCGCTCATCGGCTCGATCAGGGCACCTCCGGTGAGGCGTCGGACCGGGGCGACCGCGCGGCGGATCTCCGCCAGTGACAGTGGGCGGTGGTCAGGCTCTCCGCGAGCGGCGGCCAGGGATGCGTCGCCGAGCAGTGCGGAGGTCGGCACCCGCAGGGCACGGGCGAGCGCGTGCAGGGTGTCGAGCCGAGCCGCGCCCCGGCTGCCCTGCTCCAGCTTGCGAATCACCTCGACGCTGACGCCGGACCGCTCGGCGAGTTGCTCCTGCGTAAGCTTCGACTCACGCCGGATTCCGGCGAGCCGATCTCCGACTGTCGGGTTGCTCATGCCGTCTCCTCCGTGTCGAGGACTGGGCGCTGGTCACCGTCTCGGACGGTACACCTGAGTTGTGACGTGGTGTCCGCCCAACTTGCCCAACCGCGTCCAATGGGGCATTGCCGGCGGCTGGGTGATCGTCGACGGGCTTACCTGGATCAGGGCCACCATCAAACAACAGCATGGTGGGCGCGTCTCACTGCGCCAGCTAGCGTCATCGACGTGAGCTGGACGGAGCCGACCACGTGGTACGCCAACCTGCCGGCCTTCCACGCCGCCGCAGCCGCTCTCATCACCGACGCTGCCGGCAACGTGCTGCTCGTCAAGCCGACCTACCGAGCTGACTGGGCGTTTCCCGGCGGCTACGTCGAGGAGGACGAGTATCCGCATGAGGCGTGCGCGCGTGAGGTGCGCGAAGAACTGGGACTTGCCGTGGCGGTGGGTGAGCTGCTGGTCGTGGACTGGGCACCGCCCGCCGGGCAGCGTCGGCGGGCCCTCATCCACTTCACCTTCGACTGCGGAACCATCGGCCTCAGGAACTTCGACCTGCCGGGGCACGAATTGGAGGATGCCGCCTTCTTCTCCCCCCAAGAGGCTGCGCAGCGCCTTCCTGGCAACGTTGCACCACGAGTCGCGGCGGCGTCAGCCGCCCGCGCCCGACACGCCGCCGTATACCTCGCCAACGGCTCCCCCACCCTTGGGGGCACAGCGCATCACAGCGACCAGGGATCAATCCCGGGTCGGTCAACCGAACGGTGGGTGGG
>NZ_SMJY01000236.1:0-8480 GCF_004348355.1 Micromonospora sp. KC721
GAGCTGTGTCACTGTGGGGGGTCGGGGAGGGAATGCTACTGGCAGGTAACATTGCGGCCGTGGGTAAGTGCACCACAGCCCGCGGTTGACCGGGCGTCAACGGACGCGCGAGGCTGCGCCCGTGACCGGGCGAGCAGTCGCCACATCAACAGGAGGGTCGTCGAAACGCGATGAACATCGTCGTACTCGTCAAGCAGGTGCCCGATTCGGGCGCGGACCGCAACCTGCGTTCTGACGACAACACCGTCGACCGCGGTTCGGCGAACAACGTCATCAACGAGATGGACGAGTACGCCATCGAAGAGGCGTTGAAGATCAAGGAGGCGCACGGCGGCGAGGTCACCATCCTGACCATGGGTCCGGACCGGGCGACCGAGTCGATCCGCAAGGCGCTCTCCATGGGCCCGGACAAGGCCGTGCACGTGGTGGACGACGCTTTGCACGGTTCCTGCGCCGTGGCCACCTCCAAGGTGCTCGCCGCCGCCCTCGGGCAGCTCAACGCCGACCTGGTGCTCTGTGGCGCCGAGTCGACCGACGGCCGGGTCCAGGTCATGCCGCACATGCTCGCCGAGCGCCTCGGCGTCGCCGCGCTGACCGGCGCGCGCAAGCTCACCGTCGACGGCGCCACGCTGACCGTCGAGCGGCAGACCGAGGAGGGCTACGAGGTGGTCACCGCCTCGGCCCCGGCCGTGGTCTCCGTCTGGGACACCATCAACGAGCCGCGCTACCCGTCCTTCAAGGGCATCATGGCCGCCAAGAAGAAGCCGGTGCAGACGCTCTCCCTGGCCGACCTCGGCGTCGCGCCGACCGAGGTGGGCTTCGACGGTGCGACCAGCGCCGTACTGGAGCACACCAAGCGCCCGCCGCGCTCCGGCGGCGCGAAGATCACCGACGAGGGCGAGGGCGGCGTCAAGCTGGTCGAGTTCCTCGCCACCGAGAAGTTCGTGTGAGAGGTCTGGACATGTCTGAGGTTCTCGTCGTCGTCGAAGCCACCCGGGAGTTCGGCGTCAAGAAGGTCACCCTGGAGATGCTCACCCTCGCCCGCGAGCTGGGCACCCCCGCCGCGGTGGTGCTCGGTGGCGCCGGCGCCGCCGAGGCGCTCAGCGCCAGGCTGGGCGAGTACGGCGCGCAGAAGATCTACGCCGCCGAGGGCGAGGAGATCGACGGCTATCTGGTGGCGCCCAAGGCGACCGTCGTGGCCGAACTGGTCAAGCGGGTGCAGCCGGCCGCCGTGCTGCTCGCCTCGTCCCAGGAGGGCAAGGAGATCGCCGCCCGCCTGGCCGTCAAGCTGGACAACGGCATCCTGACCGACGTGGTCGGGTTGGACGCCGACGGCACCGCGACCCAGGTCGCCTTCGCCGGCTCCACCATCGTCAAGTCCAAGGTCACCAGGGGGCTGCCGCTGGTCACCGTACGGCCCAACTCGGTCACCCCGGCCCCGTCTCCGGCCAGCCCGGCCGTCGAGCAGCTCACCGTGTCGGTCACCGACGCCGACAAGCTGGCCAGGGTCGTCGACCGGGTCGCCGAGCAGAAGGGCTCCCGCCCCGAGCTCACCGAGGCCGGCGTGGTCGTCTCCGGTGGCCGCGGTGTCGGCAACGCCGACAACTTCAAGTTGGTCGAGGAACTGGCCGACCTGCTCGGCGGTGCCGTCGGCGCCTCCCGCGCCGCGGTCGACTCCGGCTTCTACCCGCACCAGTTCCAGGTCGGTCAGACCGGTAAGACCGTCTCCCCGCAGCTCTACGTCGCGCTGGGCATCTCCGGTGCGATCCAGCACCGGGCCGGCATGCAGACCTCGAAGACCATCGTCGCCGTGAACAAGGACGGCGAGGCCCCGATCTTCGAGCTGGCCGACTTCGGCGTGGTGGGCGACCTGTTCAAGGTCGTACCGCAGGCCGCGGAGGAGATCCGCAAGCGCAAGTGAGCTGACCACCAGCCCCGACGAGGGCCGGGAACCGCCAGTCGGTTCCCGGCCCTCGTCGTCCGCCGGCCCGTCAATCAGACCGGAACGGTCCATCCCCTCCCGCCGAGCTGCGACGATGGCGAAGCACCCCTGCGCACCCCCGGATCGATGTCGGAACAAGGAGCGCGCCATGCCGGCCAGGCCCCCCGGAGGCGGTCATCACGCGTTGGCCGTGCACGAGGTCGTGCTGCTGTTGGAGACCGACACCATCCGTGGGTTGACCGACGACGAGGCCGCCGCCCGGCTGGCCCGGTTCGGACCGAACGTGCTGCCCGCGACGGCGCGTGGTGGCCCGCTGCGCCGGCTGCTCCGGCAGTTCCAGAACCCGTTGGTGTACATCCTGGTGGCGGCCGGCCTGGTCACTCTGCTGCTCGCCGAGTACGTCGACGCCGCGGTGATCTTCGGGGTGGTGGTGGTCAACGCCGCCGTCGGCTTCCTGCAGGAGTCCAAGGCCGAGGCGGCGCTGGACGCGCTGCGGGCGATGGTGCGAACCGAGGCGCGGGTGGTGCGGGGCGGCCGGCAGCGTCCGGTGCCCTCCGACGAGATCGTCCCCGGCGATCTGGTGCTGGTTGAGGCGGGTGAGAAGGTTCCCGCGGACCTGCGCCTGGCCCGCGCCGACGAACTGCGCGTGGACGAGTCGGCACTGACCGGAGAATCCCTGCCGGTACGCAAGGACGAGGTCGTCGTGCCGGATGAGGCGCCGGTGGCCGACCGGCGCAATGTGCTCTACTCGGGCACCCTGCTCACCGGCGGGTCCGGGGCGGGCATCGCGGTGGCGACCGGGGCGGAGACCGAACTGGGTCGCATCCACCGCCTGGTCGGCGGCGCACAGGTCCTCGACACGCCGCTGACGGCGAAGCTGGCCCGCTTCAGTCGGGTGCTCACCGTGGCGATCCTGGTGCTCGCGGCGCTCACCTTCGGCGTCGGGCTCGTCCGTGGGGAACAGGCGGGGCAGACCTTCACCGCGGCGGTGGCCCTGGCGGTGGGGGCGATACCGGAGGGCCTGCCGGCGGCGGTGACCATCACGCTGGCGATCGGGGTGGCGCGGATGGCCCGTCGCCGGGCGGTGATCCGGCGGCTGCCGGCGGTGGAGACGCTGGGTAGCACGACGGTGATCTGCACCGACAAGACCGGCACCCTGACCGAGAACCAGATGACCGTGCAGGCGATCTGGACCGTCGGCGGCCGGTACGAGGTCAGCGGCGGCGGTTACACCCCGGTCGGGGAGATCAGCGACCCGGACGGGGGGCCGGCCCGTACCGGGGAGGACGGCCCGCTGCGCTGGTCGCTGCTGGCTGGCGTGGCCTGCAACGACGCCCGCCTCGAGGAGCGGGAGGGTCGATGGAGCGTACTCGGCGACCCGACCGAGGGGGCGATGCTGGTGGTGGGCGCCAAGGTCGGGCTGCGTGCGGAGCAGGTGGCCGAGGCGCTGCCCCGGTTGGCGGAGATCCCGTTCAGCTCGGAGCGGCAGTTCATGGCGACCCTGCACCACGGGCGCGACGGCGGGCGGGTGGTGCTCGTCAAGGGCGCGGTGGAGCGGGTGGTCGAGTGGTGCGGCGCGGCGCTCGACGCCGACGGCGGCACGGTCGCGCTGGACCGCTCCGCCGTGCTGACCGCTGCGGGGGAGTTGGCCGGCGAAGGGCTTCGGGTGCTGGCCACCGCGCTGCGTCGCGTCGACGGCGACGAGGAGCTGACGGAGGAGAAGCTCCCCGGCAATCTGGTCTTCACCGGGTTGCAGGCGATGCTCGACCCGCCCCGGGCCGCCGCCGAGGCGATCGAGTCGTGCCGGCGGGCCGGCATCGCGGTGAAGATGATCACCGGGGACCACCGGGCCACCGCGAGCGCCATCGCCGTACGCCTGGGTTTGCTGGCCGGCGAGCCGGGGCCGGGCGACGTGCTCAGCGGCGTGGACCTGGCGGCGTTGTCCGACGCGGACCGTCCGGCCGCGGTGGCCCGCGCCTCGGTGTTCGCCCGGGTGTCTCCCGAGCAGAAGCTGCGGCTGGTGGAGGCGTTGCAGGCCGAGGGGCAGGTGGTGGCGATGACCGGCGACGGTGTCAACGACGCCCCGGCGCTGCGGCAGGCCGACATCGGGGTGGCGATGGGACGCAGCGGCACAGAGGTGGCGAAGGAGGCTTCCGACATGGTGCTCACCGACGACGACTTCGCCACCATCGAGTCGGCCGTGGAGGAGGGCCGCGGCGTCTTCGCCAACCTGACCAAGTTCATCACCTGGACGTTGCCCACCAACACCGGGGAGGGACTGGTCATCCTGGTCGCGGTCATGTTCGGTGCGGTGTTGCCGATCCTGCCCAGTCAGATCCTCTGGATCAACATGACGACCGCGGTGCTGCTGGGCCTGACGCTCGCCTTCGAGCCGAAGGAACCACGGATCATGGACCGTCCGCCCCGGGATCCGGCCCAGCCGCTGCTCACCACGGCTCTGGTGGTGCGCATCCTGTTGGTCTCCGCCCTGCTCGTGGCGGGCACCTGGTGGCTGTTCGAGTGGGAACTGGCCGCCGGGGCGGAGCTGGCGCAGGCCCGCACGACGGCGGTGAACCTGTTCGTCACGGTGCAGACGTTCTACCTGTTCAGCTGCCGGTCGCTGAGCCGCTCGCCGTGGCGGCTGGGGCTGTTGCGCAATCGCTGGCTCATCGGCGGGGTACTGGCGCAGGCCCTCGCCCAGGCGGCGCTGACCTATCTTCCGGTGCTGAACACGCTGTTCCGGACGGCCCCGATCGGGGTCGACGCGTGGCTGCGCATCGTGGCCGTCGCGGTGGCGGTCTCCGCCGTGGTGGCATTGGACAAGCGGTTCGGCCGCCGGCTCGGTTGACCACCCGGGCGGCGGGCGTGGTCCGGCATCCGGCCCGGCGGTTCGTGGCCGTTACGCTGAACGGCGATGGCATACCTGGATCATGCGGCGACGACCCCGATGCTCGACGAGGCGTTGGCGGCGTACGTCGCCACGGCCCGTGAGGTCGGCAACGCGTCGTCACTGCACGCGGCGGGCCGGCGGGCGCGGCGGCGGGTGGAGGAGTCCCGCGAGCGGATCGCCGCCGCGTTGGGTGCCCGCCCCTCCGAGGTGGTGTTCACCGGGGGCGGCACCGAGAGCGACAACCTGGCGGTGAAGGGCATGTTCTGGGCCCGCCGCGACGTGGTGCCGGGGCGCTCCCGGGTCGTCTCCAGTGCGGTGGAACACCACGCCGTGCTCGACGCGGTGGACTGGCTCGCCGCCCATGAGGGCGCCGAGGTCGGCTGGCTGCCGGTCGACGGCGCCGGGCGGCTCGATCCGGACCGGCTCCGGGATGAGCTCGCCGCGCACGGCGACCGGGTCGCCCTGGTGACCGCCATGTGGGCCAACAACGAGGTGGGTACGGTCCAGCCGGTGGCCGAGTTGGCCGCGGTGGCGGCCGAGCACCGGGTGCCGTTCCACACCGACGCCATCCAGGCTGTCGGCCAGGTGCCGGTCGACTTCGCCGCCAGCGGCGTCTCGGCCCTGACCGTCACCGGCCACAAGCTCGGCGGACCGACCGGGGTCGGCGCGCTGCTGCTGGCCCGCGACGTGCCGGCCACCCCGTTGCTGCACGGCGGCGGGCAGGAACGGGACGTCCGCTCGGGCACCCTCGACACCGCCGGCATCGTCGCCTTCGCCGTCGCCGTGGAGGCCGCGGTCAAGGGCCAGCTGGAGTACGCGGCCCGGGTCGCCGCGCTCCGCGACGACCTGGTCCGGCGGGTGCGGGAGGCGGTGCCGGAGGTGATCTTCAACGGCGATCCGAGCGACCGGCTGCCGGGCAACGCGCACTTCTCCTTTCCCGGCTGCGAGGGGGACGCCCTGCTGCTCCTGCTCGATGCCCAGGGCATCGCCTGTTCGACCGGCTCGGCCTGCTCGGCGGGGGTGGCGCAGCCGTCGCACGTGCTGATCGCGATGGGCGCGGACCACGACCGGGCCCGCTCCTCGCTGCGCTTCACCCTCGGCCACACCAGCACCGCCGCCGAGGTCGACGCCCTCATCGCGGCCCTGCCGACCGCTGTCGAGCGGGCCCGCCGCGCCGCCGCCCTCCGCGGACCCCGCTGACCACCCGGACGGTACGGCGGGTGGGGCGGGCTAGGCTCGAACGGTGAAGGGGGTGTGTCGGTGAGGGTTCTGGCGGCCATGTCGGGCGGGGTGGACTCCGCCGTGGCGGCGGCGCGGGCGGTGGAGGCCGGGTACGACGTGACCGGGGTGCACCTGGCGCTGGCCCGCAATCCGCAGACGTACCGCACCGGGGCGCGCGGCTGCTGCACCCTGGAGGATTCCCGCGACGCGCGACGCGCCGCCGACGTGATTGGCATCCCGTTCTACGTGTGGGACATGGCCGAACGGTTCCACGCCGACGTGGTGGACGACTTCGTCGCCGAGTACGCGGCCGGCCGTACCCCGAACCCGTGCCTGCGCTGCAACGAGAAGATCAAGTTCGCGGCGGTGCTGGACCGGGCCGTGGCCCTGGGCTTCGACGCGGTGGTCACCGGCCACCATGCCCGGCTCGGCCCCGACGGTCTGCTGCGCCGCAGCGTCGACCTCGCCAAGGACCAGTCGTACGTACTGGCCGTGTTGACCCGCGAGCAGCTCGACCGGTCGATCTTTCCGCTCGGTGACGCCACCAAGGCGCAGGTGCGCGACGAGGCCGCCCGGCGCGGGCTGGCCGTGGCCGACAAGCCGGACTCGCACGACATCTGCTTCATCGCCGACGGCGACACCCGGGGCTTCCTCGCCGAGCGGCTGGGCGAGGCGCCCGGCGACGTGGTGGACGCCCTCACCGGCACGGTTGTCGGCAGCCACCGCGGCGCGTACCAGTACACCGTCGGCCAGCGGCGCGGCCTGCACCTGGACCGGCCCGCCCCGGACGGCCGCCCCCGCTATGTGCTCTCGATCACCCCGACGACGAACACCGTGACGGTCGGCCCCGCCGAGGCGCTGGAGGTCTCCCAAGTGCGGGCGACCCGTCCGGTCTGGACCGGCGGCTCGCGCCCCACCGCTCCGATCGAGTGCGAGGTGCAGCTACGCGCCCACGGCGACGTGGTCCCGGCCGCCGTGACGCTGGAGGCGGACACCCTCCGCGCCGAGCTGCGCCGCCCGGTTCGCGGAGTCGCCGCCGGCCAGGCGATCGTCGCGTACCGGCCGGACCCCGCCGGGGACGTGGTGCTCGGCTCGGCCACCATCACCGGCTGACCCGAGCGGATACCCTTCAGCCGTGACTGATCAACCCTGGCCCTGGCCCGCCGGCGCCGCCACCGGGATCGGCTCGCTGCCCGGCACCGACATCGCCGAGGCGCAGCGGATCGTCTTCGGTGAG
Organism: Micromonospora sp. KC721; assembly: GCF_004348355.1. Taxonomy (NCBI): domain Bacteria; kingdom Bacillati; phylum Actinomycetota; class Actinomycetes; order Micromonosporales; family Micromonosporaceae; genus Micromonospora; species Micromonospora sp. KC721. Next base: position 7,291 of record NZ_SMJY01000236.1, read on the forward strand.
CTGCCCGCCCTGCCCCACCTGCCGGAACTGCCGGCCCGGGGTCCCGGCGCCGACCTGATCGGTCGGAGCGCGGGGCTGCTGGTCGAGTTGCCGGTGGAGCTGTACGCGGCGCGCTGGCGGATCGCCTCCCGGCCGGGGCGCGACCTGCGTCGAGCCCGTGACCTGATGGAACGCGACCTCGACCAGCTCGCCGAGCAGGCCGAGACGTACGACGGGCCGGTGAAGGTCCAGGCCGGCGGGCCGTTCACCCTCGCCGCCGCGCTGGAGCTGCCGCTCGGTGGACGGATGCTGGGCGACCCCGGAGCCGTACGCGACCTGGCCGGTTCGCTCGCCGAAGGGCTGCGCCGGCACGTCGAGGCGGTGGCCCGCCGGCTGCCCCGGGCGACGGTGCTGCTCCAACTGGACGAGCCGACCCTGCCGGCGGTGCTCGCCGGCCGGGTGCCCACCGAGAGCGGCTTCGGCACCCACCGTGCGGTCGGGTCCGAGGTGGCCCGCGGGCTGCTGCGCGACGTCGTCGAGGCGGCCGGAGTGCCGACCGTGGTGCACTGCTGCGCCCCGGACGTGCCGCTGGAGTTGATCCGTTCCGCCGGTGCGGTGGGGATCGCGCTGGACATCGCCCTGGTCACCGACCTCGACCCGCTCGGTGAGGCGATCGATGCCGGGCTCGGGCTGCTGGCCGGGGCCGCACCCGCGGTGGCGCCGCCGGCCGGCCGCGCGCCGACCTCGGCCCAGGTCGCCGACCGGGTACGCACGCTCTGGGACCGCCTCGGCTTCCCTGCTCGGCGGCTCGCCGAGCAGGTGGTGGTCACCCCCGCCTGCGGCCTCGCCGGGGCCACCCCGGGGTACGCCCGGACGGTCCTGGCCGCCTGCCGGGACGCCGGCCGGCGACTGTCCGAGGAGTGACCCGGGCCTGACCACGTGCCCGGATGGAGGCTCGATCAACGCAGCGGATCGCCCGCCAGCGCGGCGGCGCCGAGGCACGCCAGCACGGTGGCGGGCAGCAACCACCACCGGATGTCGGGCCGGCGGATCCGGCGCCAGCCGAGCACCAGGCTGACGGTGGCCCCGGCCAGCGCCGCCAGCAGCGCCCACCACAGCGCGACGGCATGCTCCGGCGCCGGTGCCATGTCCGGGGGGCGGGACGCGCCGGCGGGGGTGGCGTAAGGGGTGAACCAGGCGAGCAGGTAGGC
>NZ_SMJY01000237.1:0-8478 GCF_004348355.1 Micromonospora sp. KC721
CCCTCCCCCGGGGCGACCTCGTCCGGCCGGGTGCCGGTCAGCCCCGGGCCACCCAGCCCGACCCGCTGACGTCGCGAGGCCGCCGTCGGGTTCGACGGCGGCCTCCGCGACCGGGTTCGCCTACTCAGCTCTGGACGCCGAGGCGCTCCAGGATCAACTCACGGACGGTCTTCGCGTCGGCCTGGCCACGGGTGGTCTTCATGACCGCGCCGACCAGCGCGCCCGCCGCCGCGACCTTGCCGCTGCGCACCTTGTCGGCGACGTTCGGGTTGGCGGCGATCGCCTCGTCCACGGCGGCGGTGAGCGCGCCGGTGTCGGAGACCACCTCAAGGTTCCGGTTGGTCATGATCTCGGTCGGCGAGCCCTCGCCGCCCACCACGCCCTCCAGGACGGCCCGGGCCAGCTTGTCGTTGAGCTTGCCGGCGTCGACCAGGCCCTGCAGCTCGGCCACCTGCGACGGGGTGGCCCCGACGTCGGCCAGTTCGATACCGGCCTCGTTGGCCCGCCGGGACAGCTCACCGAGCCACCACTTGCGGGCGGCGGCCGGGGTGGCACCCGCGGCGACGGTGGCCTCGATCAGCTCGACCGCGCCGGCGTTGAGCACCGACTGCATGTCCAGGTCGGACAGACCCCACTGGAGCTGGAGCCGGCGGCGGTGCAGCCGGGGCAGCTCCGGCAGGGCGGCCTTGAGCTCGGCCACCCACGCGGCGTCCGGGGCGAGCGGCACCAGGTCCGGCTCCGGGAAGTACCGGTAGTCGGTGGCGGTCTCCTTGGACCGGCCCGGGGTGGTGTCGCCGCTGTCCTCGTGGAAGTGCCGGGTCTCCTGGGTGATCCGCCCGCCGGCGTCGAGGACCGACGCCTGGCGCAGCATCTCGGAGCGCACAGCCCGCTCGACCGAACGCAGCGAGTTGACGTTCTTGGTCTCGGTGCGGGTGCCCCACTCCTGACCCGGCCGGTTCAGCGAGGTGTTGACGTCGCAGCGCAGCGACCCCTCCTCCATCCGGACGTCGGAGACGCCCAGGGAGCGGATCACGTCGCGCAGCTCGGTGACGTACGCCCGGGCGACCTCCGGCGCCAGCGCACCGGTGCCGGGGATCGGCTTGGTGACGATCTCGACCAGCGGGATGCCGGCCCGGTTGTAGTCGACCAGCGACTCGGTCGCACCGTGGATCCGGCCGGTGGCACCGCCGACGTGCAGCGTCTTGCCGGTGTCCTCCTCCAGGTGCACCCGTTCGATGCCGATCCGCACGGTTTCGCCGTTCACCTCGACGTCCAGGTAGCCGTCCACGCAGAGCGGCTCGTCGTACTGGCTGATCTGGAAGTTCTTCGGCATGTCCGGATAGAAGTAGTTCTTCCGGGCGAACCGGCACCACTCGGCGATCGAGCAGTTCAACGCCAGGCCGATCCGGATCGTCGCCTCGATGGCCGCCTTGTTCGCCACCGGCAGCGAGCCGGGCAGACCCAGGCAGACCGGGCAGACCCGGGTGTTCGGCTCGCCCCCGAAGTCGGTCGGGCAGCCGCAGAACATCTTGGTGTTCGTGCCCAGCTCGACGTGGGTCTCCAGGCCGATCACCGGCTCGTAGCGCGCGACGACGTCGTCGTACGCGGGCAGTGTCGTGGTCATCGGTGCTCCTGCCTCACAGTGCCGGTGGGGTGAACGTGCCGACCGCGGACTCCAGCGCGGCGGCGACCCGGTACATCCGGTCGTCCGCCATCGTCGGGGCCATCACCTGCAGACCGACCGGCAGCCCCTCGGAGAGGCCGCAGGGCACCGAGATGCCCGGGCCGCCGTACAGGTTGGTCGGGATGGTGTACAGGTCCGCCAGGTACATCTGGTACGGGTCTGAGGTGCGCGCCCCCAGCGGGAACGCCACGAACGGGGTGGTCGGCGAGATCAGCGCGTCGACCTGCGTGAACGCGGCGGTGAAGTCCCGGGTGATCAGGGTACGGACCTTCTGCGCCTGCCCGTAGTAGGCGTCGTAGTAGCCCGAGGAGAGCGCGTACGTGCCGATCATGATGCGTCGCTTGACCTCGGGGCCGAAGCCGGCCTCGCGGGTCAGCGACATGACCTCCTCCAGCGAGCGGTTGCCGTCGTCACCGACCCGCAGGCCGAACCGGACGCCGTCGAAGCGGGCCAGGTTCGACGAGCACTCGCTGGGGGCGATCAGGTAGTAGGCCGGCAGCGCGTACCGGAAGTGCGGGCAGGACACCTCGACGATCTCGGCGCCCAGCTTGGTCAGGGTGTCGACCGCCTCGCGGAACGCGGCCGTGACGCCCGGCTCCGCGCCCTCGCCGGTGAACTCCTTCACCACGCCGAGCTTCACCCCGGTGAGGTCGCCGGTCGCCCCGAGCTTCGCCGCCGCCACTACGTCCGGCACCGGAGCCGGGACCGAGGTCGAGTCGCGCGGGTCGTGCCCGCCGATAACCTCGTGCAGCAGGGCCGCGTCGAGCACCGTACGGGCGCACGGGCCCGGGGTGTCCAGCGACGACGAGAACGCCACCAGGCCGTACCGGGAGGTGCCGCCGTAGGTGGGCTTCGCGCCCACCGTGCCGGTGACCGCGCCGGGCTGGCGGATCGAACCGCCGGTGTCCGAGCCGATCGACAGCGGCGCCTCGTACGCGGCCAGCGCGGCGGCGCTGCCGCCGCCGGAGCCGCCCGGGATGCGGTCGGTGTCCCACGGGTTGCGGGTCGGGCCGTACGCGGAGTATTCCGTGGAGGAACCCATGGCGAACTCGTCCATGTTGGTCTTACCGAGCATGACCGTGCCGGCGGCACGCAGCCGCTGGACGATGGTCGCGTCGTACGGCGGACGCCAGCCCTCCAGGATCTTCGATCCGACGGTGGTCGGCACCCCCCGGGTGGCGAGCACGTCCTTGACCGCGACCGGCACGCCGGCCAGCGGGCCCAACTCGTCGCCGGCGGCCCGGCGCTCGTCGACCGCGCGGGCGGCGGCGAGGGCACCGTCGGTGTCGACGTGCAGGAAGGCGTTGATCCGCCCGTCCACGGCGGCGATCCGGTCCAGGTGGGCCTGCGTCACCTCGACGGCGGAGGCGTCGCCGGAGGCGACGAGACCGGCGATCTCGCTCGCGGTCAGTCTGGTCAGGTCGGTCATGAAGCCACATCCTCGTCCAGGATCCGCGGTACGCGGAACCGCTGCTCCTCGGCGTCGGGGGCACCCGACAGCGCCTCCTGCGGGGTCAGCCCGGGCACCACCACGTCCTCCCGCAGGACGTTGGTCAGCGGCACCGAGTGGGAGGTCGGCGGAATGTCCGCCGCGGCGACCTCACCCACCTGGGCGACCGACTGGAGGATCACGTCGAGCTGGCCGGCGAAGATGTCCAGCTCCTCCTCGGTGACGGCGAGCCGCGACAGTCGCGCGAGGTGCGCGACCTCCTCGCGGGAGATGGCGGCCATCGGTGCCCCCTTCGTGGCTGTCCTGACTGCGTCTGCGTGTGCCGACCGCGCGGTCACGGTGTGGATGACGCGCGGTGACCGGAGCGAGTCTATTGGCCTGCGGTCGCGATGCCGCCCCCGACTCCCCCTCCGCCGGCCGGACGCACCGGGCGGTACCGGGACAGCCAGGTGGCCAACTCCTCGGCCGGCATCGGCCGGGCGTGGAACCAGCCCTGCGCCACGTCGCAGCCGGCCGCGTGCAGCAGCCGCCAGGTCCGCTCGTCCTCCACACCCTCGGCGACCACCCGCAGCCCCAACGCGCCGGCCAACTCGATCATCGACCGGACCACCGCCGCGTCGTCGGGATGGTCGGCCATCCCGAGGACGAACGAGCGGTCCACCTTGACCTCGGCCAGCGGCAACCGCCGCAGGTGCTGCAAGGACGAGTAGCCGGTGCCGAAGTCGTCCAGCGAGATGGCCACCCCGAGCCGGTGCAGCCGGGTGATGGTGGTGAGCACCCGCCGGGGGTCGGCCATCAACGCGCCCTCGGTGATCTCCACCTGGAGGCGTTCGGGGTCGACCCCGAAGCGGGAGAGCTGCTCGGCGATCCGGTCGGCGATCTCGCCGGTGTGCAGGTCGCGGACGCTGACGTTGAGCGAGGCCCGCAGGGTGATCCCGGCCGCCGTCCACTTCGCCAACTGTTCCACCACGTCGTCGACCACCCGCCGGGTGAGCAGGCGCATCACCGCGCTCTGCTCGGCGAGGCGGATCAGTTCACCGGGGTCGACCATGCCACGGCGTGGGTGCCGCCACCGCAGCAGCGCCTCGACGCCGACCACCTCGCCGGTGGCTATGGCGATCTGCGGTTGGTAGTACATCGTGATGGCGCCGACCGCCGCCGCGTCGTCCCCGGCCGGCCCGGCACCGGCCGGCGGATCGGTCGATGTCGGCAGCTCGGAGACCGGCCGGATGGTGCGGGGCCGGATCGGGTCCGCCCCGTGCAGGATCCGGTCGAGCAGTTCGTCCGGGTGCGCCGGGCCGCCGCGGGGACGACGGCGCAGCGGCCACCACCGGCCCGCGCCGGCCGGCGGCTGCGTCGAGGTGGCCAGCCGGGACGGCAACGCGGCCCCGTCACCACCCCGCACGGTCCGCCCGGCCGCCGGTCCCGCATCGAGTACGCGGCGCAGGTCGGCCAGCAGCGCCAGCCGCTCGGCGGAGTGGTGGTCGGACTCGGCGGCGTACACGGCGACCGTGTCGTTGCGCTGCTTGGCGTCGTACATCGCCACGTCGGCGTGGCGCATCAGGGTGGTGTGGTCCTCGCCGTGCTCGGGGAAGAGAGCGATGCCGATGGAGGCGCCCACGTCCAGCGGCAGCCCGTCCAGAGGTACCGGCTGGGCCAGCGCCGCGACCACCCGGTCGGCCAGTTCGCGGGCCTGCTCGACACCGGTCAGTCGGGTGGCGACGATGCCGAACTCGTCGCCGCCGAGCCGGGCCAGCAGGTCCCGCCCGCCGACGACGTCGCCCAGGCGGGCGCTGACCTCGACGAGCAGGCGGTCCCCCACGGCGTGGCCGAGGGCGTCGTTGACGTTCTTGAACCGGTCCAGGTCGATCAGCAGCAGGGCGAGGTGGGAGTCCGGGGCACCCCGGGCGGTCCGCTCGGCGTGCAGGTGCACCTGCTCGGCCATCTCGGCCTGCAGCGCCTTGCGGTTGGGCAGGCCGGTGAGCGGGTCGAGCGCGGCGAGGTGCTCCTGCTCGGCGGCGAGCCGGGACATCCGGTGGACGGCGAGCAGCGGCACCAGCACCAGCGGGATCAGGGCCGCGCTGGCCCGCGCCGCGGCGACCAGCACCGGGGCGAGCAGCAGCAGGGAGCCGGTGGAGAGCAGTTCGACGCCGAGTCCCCGCCGTACGCCCGGCCACCACCGGCCACCGAAGCGCAGCCGCAGCGCGGTGCTGACCAGGCCGTGGTTGACCGCGAACCAGGTGGCGGTGGCCGCGCCGAGCACCGCCACGTCGGTGCCGCGCAGCCGACCGAGGTCGGCGAGGTCGCCCGGTCCCAGCCGCAGCACCAGGGCCGCGGCACTGAGCGCACAGGCGTACTGCGCGGCGTTGAAGGCGGTGCGCCAGGCGGCGTGCCGCATCCGCCAGCCGGAGACGGCGACCGCGACGGTCTGCGCCGCCAGCGCCGGGGCCAGCCCCCAGCCGAGCAGGATGGCGAAGGTGAAGCAGGTGGACGGGAAGACCACCGAGGTGTGCCGCCGGCCGGGCGGTACGAAGGGACGCACGTCGCAGACGACGGCGAGCGCCGCCATCGTCCAGAACGCCGCCGGCAACCCGCGGAGCTGGCCCGGCAGGCCCGCCAGGACCGGCACGGCGACCAGCGCCGCCAGCCCGACCACCACGGCGACGAACCCGCCGAACGGTGTCGCCCGCCCGGGCGGGACGGAGTTGCGGGGGTCGGCGGTCTCCATCGCACCTCCCGGGCGTACGGCCGCGGTGCGCGCCGGTCGCACACCGTGCCACCATGAAACGCCCTGGATGCCGGAATTCCCCAGCCGACAGTCACGAATCGGTTGTAGTCGTAATTAAGTTGGTATACGACCCCAAGATCCGATACCGGGCGAAGCGATCACTCCTGGACCTGGGCCACCTCCCGGGCGGCCTCCGGACCCTGGTCGAGCAGCACCCGGAAGCCGTCCTCGTCGAGGACCGGCAGCTTGAGGGAGGCGGCCTTGTCCGCCTTCGACCCCGGGTTGTCGCCCACCACCACGAACGCCGTCCTCTTGGACACCGAGCCGCTGACCTTGCCGCCCCGGCTCTGGATCGCCTCGGCGGCCTGGTCCCGGCTGAACCCGGCCAGGGTGCCGGTCACCACCACGGTGAGCCCCTCCAGCGGACGCGGCCCCTCGTCGGCCGCCTCCTCGGCCATCCGTACGCCCGCCTCGGCCCACCTGCCGACCACCTCGCGGTGCCAGTCGACGGCGAACCACTCCCGGATGCTCACGGCGATGGTCGGGCCGACCCCGTCCACCGAGGACAGCTCCTCCTGCGACGCCGCCTCGATCGCCGCCATCGAGCGGAAGTGCCGGGCCAGCGCCTGGGCGGCGGTCGGGCCGACGTGCCGGATGGAGAGCGCGACCAGCACCCGCCACAGGTCACGCCCCTTGGCCACGGCGAGATTGTCCAGCAGCCTGGTGGCGTTGCTGCCGAGACTGCCGTCCTTGTTGACGAAGAACGGCGACCGGGCCAACCGCTCGGCGTCGAGGGCGAACAGGTCGCCCTCGTTCGTGATGATCTGCGCGTCCACCAACGCGGTGGCGGCCTTCTCGCCGAGCGCCTCGATGTCGAGCACCTTCCGGCTGGCCAGGTGGTAGACCCGTTCGCGGATCTGCGCCGGGCAGGTGCGCGCGTTGGGGCAGCGGATGTCGACGTCGCTCTCCTTGGCCGGCGCCAGGGCGGTGCCGCAGGCCGGGCAGGTGGTGGGCATGACGAACGGCTGGGCGTCGGGGGGACGCAACTCGACCACCGGGCCGAGCACCTCGGGGATCACGTCGCCGGCCTTGCGCAGCACCACCGTGTCGCCGATCAGCACCCCCTTGCGCGCCACCTCGCGGGCGTTGTGCAGGGTGGCGAACTCGACGGTGGAACCGGCCACCCGCACCGGATCCAGCACCGCGTACGGGGTGACCCGTCCGGTCCGCCCGACGTTGACCCGGATGTCGACCAGCCTGGTGTTGACCTCCTCCGGCGGGTACTTGAAGGCGATCGCCCAGCGCGGCGCCCGGCTGGTCGAGCCGAGCCGGCCCTGGATGGAGACCGGGTCGACCTTGACCACCACACCGTCGATCTCGTGTGCCACGTCGTGCCGGTGCTGGGCGTAGTAGGCGATGTACTCCGCGACGCCGGCCAGGTCGGGCACCACCCGCCAGCGGTCGCTGGTGGGCAGCCCCCACGCCCGTAACGCCGCGTACGACTCGGACTGGGCCGTCGGCCGGAAGCCGCGACGGGCGCCGATGCCGTGCACCACCAGGCGCAGCGGCCGGGACGCGGTGACCCGGGGATCCTTCTGCCGCAGGCTCCCCGCGGCGGCGTTGCGCGGGTTGGCGAACGGTACCTTGCCCTGCTCGACCAGGCTGGCGTTGAGGTCGGCGAAACCGGCGACCGGAAGGTAGATCTCGCCGCGCACCTCGATGAAGTCGGGCACGTCGGGAAAGTCGTCGGCGCCGGTCAGCCGGGTCGGGACGTCGCGGATGCTGCGCACGTTGGCGGTGACGTCCTCGCCGGTGCGCCCGTCGCCCCGGGTGGCGGCCCGGACCAGCCGGCCCTGCTCGTAGGTGAGGTTGATGGCCAGCCCGTCGACCTTCAGCTCGCAGAGGTAGGGCACCGGGCCGCCGGCGTCCCGCTCGACCCGCTCGGCCCAGGCGGCCAACTCCTCGTCGGTGAAGGCGTTGTCCAGCGACATCATCCGCTCGGCGTGGTCGACCGGGGCGAAGTCGGTGGAGAAGGTGCCGCCGACCCGCTGGGTCGGCGAGTCGGGGGTACGCAGGGCCGGGTACCGCGCCTCCAGCTCCTCCAGCTCGCGCAGCTGCCGGTCGAACTCGGCATCGGCGATGGTCGGCGCGTCCAGCACGTAGTAGCGGTACTGGTGTTCGGTCAGCTCCTGGCTGAGTGTGGCGTGCCGCTCCCGCGCCTCGGGGGTGGGCTCGCCACCGGCTGCCACCTCCCCCGCGGCGCTGACCTGTTGGGGGATTTCTTCTTCCGACACCCTGTCGCCTCCGGACACCGCTGCGAACCTCCCCCGTGACCGACCTTGCGGTGATCACGCCACCTCCCCGTGATCACGCTACCGGAGCACCGTAACGGTCCGGTGGGACAAACCTGCGCCTCCCCGCCGCGCCCGACGGGCGCAGGCGCGCCGTCCGTGCGACGATCGCCGCAGGTCGACGGCGCGGACAGGCAGGGGGACGGATGCCCGGGTGGGTGTGGTGGGCGGTGCTGATCGTCCTGGCGGTCGTCGCCGGCTGGGTCTGGAACGAGTGGCGGCGCCGGGGTGACCGCCCGTCCGACGCCGGTGGTCGTACCCGGCC
>NZ_SMJY01000238.1:0-8468 GCF_004348355.1 Micromonospora sp. KC721
GGGCAGATGGCCGCCCGGTCGGCGCAGATCCTCGGTGCCGAACGGGTCATCGTCATCGACCGGCTGCCGCAGCGGCTCGCCACCGCCGCCGCCCGGCTGGGCGTGGAGACGATCAACTACGCCGACACCGACGTGCTGGAGGCGCTGCGGGAGATGACCGCCGGCCGGGGCCCGGACGCCTGCATCGAGGCGGTCGGGATGGAGGCGCACGACGTCGGGCCGGGCTACGCGTACGACCGGGTGAAGCAGAGCGCCCGGCTGACCCTCGACCGCCCCACCTCCGTCCGCCAGGCGATCATGGCCTGTCGCAAGGGCGGCACGGTCAGCATCGTCGGTGTCTACGCCGGGCTGGTCGACAAGTTTCCGCTCGGCGCGGCGATGAACAAGGCCCTGGTGCTGCGGATGGGACAGATGCACGCCCAGCGCTACATCCCGATGCTGCTGGACCGGCTCGCGGCCGGGGAGATCGACCCCGGCTACCTGGCGACCCACCCGCTGGCCCTCGAGGACGGCGTGCGCGGGTACGAGCTGTTCGAGAAGAAGCGGGACGGCTGCCTGCGCAGCGTCCTGCACCCGGCGCGCTGAGCGCCGGGCCGGGTCAGCCGGCGCGGCGAACGTCGTCCAGGACGACCCCGCTGGGCGGCCGCGCCGGCACCCGGGCCAGGTCCACGGCCAGGTCCTGCGGTGGCATCCGATACCGCATCGCGGTGGTCAGCAGGCCCACCGCCTGCTTCATCAACTCGATGGTGACCCACTCGCCGGCGCAGCGGTGCCCGGCCAGGTGGTCACCGCCGCCCTGCGGCACGAAGCCGTACGGGTCGTCCCGCCAGCCGGCGAAGCGTTCCGGGCGGAACCGCTCGGGCTCGGGCCACAGGTGCGGGTGGTGGTTGGTGCCGTACAGGTCGAGCAGCACCCGACGGCCGGCCGGGAAGTGGTGGCCCTGCCAGTCGAAGGCGTGCCGGACCCGGGCGGCGGCCACCGGGAAGAACGGGTAGTACCGGCGAACCTCCTGCACGAACCACTCGGTGGCCTCGTCGCTGCCGCGGACCCGGTCGACCCAGGCCGGGTGGTCGTGCAGGGCCAGCGCGGCGAAGGCCACGTACCGGTCGACGGCCACGGTCGGACGCAGCACGTTGATCAGCTCCACCGCGGCGATCCGGCGGGGCAGCAGCCGTCCCCGCGGATCCCGGTGCAGGGCGATGGTCCGCAACGCGCTGCCCTCCGGCGCGGCCAGGGTGCCCGCCCGGGTCCGCTCCACCAGGTCGCCGATCCAGTGCTCGGCGCGGCGCCGACTGAGCAGCCCGCGCAGGTACCGGGGGCCGACCGACACCGCGCCGGTGATCATGTCGTGCATCTGGCCGGTCCGCCGCGCCACCTCGCGCTCGGCGAGCGGCACCCCGGCCCAGGCGCAGACCGCCCGCATGAGCACGCAGGCGACCTCGTCGTACAGGACCACCGGACCGGCGGCCTCCCAGGCCGGGATCCGGGCCCGCCATTCGTCGGCGACGAGCTGCCCGAGCCGGCCGATCGCGGCCGGCGTCATGAGCGACAGGAACATTCCCTTGCGGTCGCGATGCGCCTGCCCGTCCAGTCCCTGCACGCCACCGCGTCCGGTCAGCGTCCGCTGTGCCCGCTTCGGCGCCGCCCCGGCCCGCTGGAAGCGCTCGGTGTCGTAGAAGAGCATCGCGGCCGGCCGGCCGCGCAGGCAGATGGTCGGCTCCAGCATCAGCCGGGTGGTGAAGATGTCGCTGCCGAGGCGCTCGCACCGGGTGCTGATGAACCGGTACCCCTCGCGGAGGAAGGCCAGGGTGCTCTCCGGGCTGCGGTCGGCGGGCGTGGCGGCCATCGGGCTCTCCTGACGCGGTCATAGGCGGCCGGTGACCGGCCGGTTCTACCCCCGTCCCGGGCAATCATTCCTCCGCCGACCCGCCCGTGTCCGTCCCGTGCGGCGGCTGTGGGCCGCACCGGCGCGGTCCGCTGGCCCCTCCCCGAACGCCGGAAACCTGGTTGGCTCGTCAGCGGACCGGCGCGAGCTCCGGTTGCCTGATCACCACGGGGAGGACGCATGCGAGAGAACACGCCGCCGTACTGGCGTCAGCGCACGGTGACCGAGGCGATGCGCCGGGCTGCGGCGACCGGCCCCGGCCGGGCCGATCCACCGCTGGTCGCGCCGCCTCGGCGCGCCCCCCGGCCCGCGCGACACTTCACCGTCCACCTGGGTTTCGCCGCCGACGGGCCGGAGCAGGCCCGCGAGCTGGCCGTGGCGTACGCCGAGGCGTTGAGCCTGCTCCGCCCGGAGCTGGTGCTGGCCGCGACGGCCCTCTCCCCGGCGGACGCCTGGCACCGGGCGGAGCGGATCTTCTGCGACGCGGTCGGTCCCGACGGGGAACGCTGCGCCGACGTGACCGGCCATCCCGGTTTCCACCACGCCCCCGGCCCGGGCGGCCTGGGCTGGGGCGAGGGGGACGGGTGACGGACCGCTCAGTCCAGGTCGAACTCGCCGTCGCGGGCGCCCGCCACGAAGGCGTCCCACTCGGCCTGGGTGAAGACCAGCACCGGGCCGTCCGGCTCGGCGGAGTTGCGCATGCCGATCAGATCGTCGACGAAGGCCACCTCGACCGCGCTGTCAGAGGTGTCGCCCTCGGCCCGCTGCCAGACCGCTCGGGACAGGTCGAAATCGCCCTTGGGGTGCTGACCCATTGTTGGTCCTCCATCGCCATGCGTATCGCAAGAGCCGTCCGGCTCTCCGTCGGGCAGGATAAGCGGATGCCGAGCCTTACCCGTGCAGAGGCGACCGCGCGTCGCGCACTGATCACCGTCGGGTCCTACGAAGTGGACCTGGACCTGACCGGCGGCGGCGACCACTTCCGCTCCACCGCCACCATCCGGTTCCGGGCCACACCCGGGGCGGCGACCTTCGTCGAGGTCAAGCCGGCGGCCCTCCGCGGCGTACGCCTCAACGACCGTGACCTCGACCCCGGCGCGCTGGCGGAGAACCGGTTGCCGCTGACCGGGCTGGCCGCGGAGAACACGCTCACCGTCAGCGCGGAGATGGCGTACTCGAACACCGGCGAGGGGATGCACCGCTTCGTCGACCCGGCCGACGGCGGGACCTACCTCTACGCGATGTCCTTTCTGGACGATGTGCAGCGGATCTTCGCCGCCTTCGACCAGCCGGACCTGAAGGCACCGGTGACCCTGTCGGTCACCGCCCCGCCCCAGTGGACGGTCGCGGCCAACGGGCAGCTCGCCGCCAACCCGTGGCCGGGGCGCTGGGAGTTCGCCCCGACCCCACCGCTGGCCACCTACCTCGTGTCACTGATCGCCGGTCCGTGGCACGTCCGGCGCGACGCGCACGACGGCATCCCGCTGGCGGTCTACTGCCGACGTTCGCTCGCCACCCACCTGGACGCCGACCTCGACGAGGTGCTCACCGTCACCAAGCAGTGCCTCGACCGGTTCCATCAGCTCTTCGCCGAGCGTTACCCGTTCGCGAAGTACGACCAGGCGTTCGTGCCCGAGTTCAACGCGGGCGCGATGGAGAACCCTGGCCTGGTCACCCTGCGCGACGACTACATTTTCCGCTCGGCGGTCACCGACACCCAGCGGGAGCTGCGGGCCACCACCATCGCCCACGAGATGGCGCACATGTGGTTCGGTGACCTGGTCACCATGCGCTGGTGGGACGACCTGTGGCTCAACGAGTCCTTCGCGGAGTACCTCGGCACCCGGGTCACCGCCGAGGCGACCCGTTTCCACCGGGCCTGGACGACCTTCGCGATCCGCCGCAAGGCGTGGGGTTACACCGCCGACCAGCGGCCGTCGACCCATCCGGTCGCTCCGCAGCAGGTCGCCGACGCCGCCGAGGGTTTGCTCAACTTCGACGGCATCTCGTACGCCAAGGGCGCCAGCGTGCTCCGCCAGCTCGTCGCGGGGCTCGGCGACGAGGCCTTCCTCGCCGGCCTCAACGCCCACTTCGCCGCGCACCTCTTCGGCAACGCCACCCTGGCCGACCTGCTCGCCGCCCTCGGCGCCGCCAGCGGCCGGGACCTCAGCGGCTGGGCGGAGCGGTGGCTGCGCCGGGCCCAGGTGAACACGCTGCGGATGGAGGCGGCGGTGGACGCCGACGGCCGCTGGAGCAGCGTCGCCGTGACGCAGACCGCCCCCGCGTCGCACCCGGTGCTCCGCCCGCACCACATCGGCGTCGGGTGGTACGCCGCCGACGGCGCGGTGTCCCGGGTCGAGCTGGATCTCGACCCGGACACCGACCGGGGCCGTACCGAGGTGAGCGCGCTGATCGGCCAGCCGGCCACCGGCTTGCTGCTGCCCAACGACGGTGACCTGACCTTCGCCAAGATCCGCCTCGATCCGGCCTCGGCGGACGCGGTGCCGATCATGCTGCCCGGGCTGGCCGACCCGTTGGCCCGAGCCCTGTTGTGGGGCGAGGCGCTGGACGCCGCCCGCGACGGGGAACGGCCGGTCCCGGCGCTGGTGTCGCTGATCGTGGCGGCGCTGCCCGCCGAGACCGAGGTGATCATCGCGGAGGAGGTACTCGGGCTCAGCCGCGGCCTGATCGACCGCTACCTCGACCCGCTCGCCCGTGACGCCGCCCTGCTGCGGGTCGCCGGGGCGTGCGCCGGCCTGCTCGCCAGGGCACCCGCTGGCGGTTCCACCCAGCTCGCCGCCGCGCGGGGGCTGATCGCCGCCACCACCGACACCGGACTGCTCACCGGCTGGCTGGCCGGGGCGGGCGTACCGGAAGGGCTGGCCGTCGACGCCGAGTTGCGCTGGGCGCTGCTGCTGCGGCTGGTGGTGCTGGGCGGTGCCGGCGAGGCCGAGATCGCTGCCGAGGCGGCGGCCGACCGCAGTGCCGTCGGGGCCGAGTGGGCCGCCCGCTGCCGCGCCGCACTGCCGGACGCCGACGCCAAGCGCGTGGCGTGGGGGATCATCACCCGCGCCACGGAACTGTCCAACCGCCTCGTCGAGGCCACGGCGGAGGGCTTCTGGCAGCCCGAGCAGGCCGAGCTGACCGCCGGGTACGTCGAGCGGTACTTCGCCGACATGCCGGCCACCGCGCGGTTGCGTACGCCGTGGGTGGCGGATCGGATCACCACCCTGGCGTTCCCCCGCTACGCCGTGGCCCAGTCCACCCGGGAGTTGGCCGGGGCGCTGCTGGCCCGCGACGACCTCACGCCCGGCCTGCGCCGGTGGGTGACCGACCTGGACGACGACCTGCGCCGCGCGTTGGTGGCCCGCACGGCGGTCGCCGCCGTCTCGGCCTGACCGCCCGGCAACCGTGACCGTGGCGGACCGTTGGCCGGCGGCGGGAGCGGGCGGCCTACGATCATGGGATGGAGGAGCGCAGCCGGCGGGTCGGGATCATGGGCGGCACCTTCGATCCCATTCACCACGGACACCTGGTGGCGGCCAGCGAGGTGGCGGACCGGTTCGGCCTGGACGAGGTGGTGTTCGTCCCCACCGGCCAGCCCTGGCAGAAGGCGGACCAGCCGGTCACTCCGGCGGAGGACCGCTACCTCATGACCGTGATCGCCACCGCCTCCAATCCGCGCTTCCAGGTCAGCCGGGTCGACATCGACCGGGGTGGTCCCACCTACACCGTTGACACCCTGCGTGACCTGCACGCCCACTACGGCCCGAAGGTGCAGCTGTACTTCATCACCGGCGCGGACGCGCTGGGCCGCATCCTGTCCTGGAAGGATCTGGACGAGGTCCTCGAACTGGCCCATTTCATCGGGGTGACCCGGCCCGGATTCGCGCTCTCCGACAAGCACCTGCCGGCCGACTCGGTGAGCCTGGTGCAGGTACCGGCGATGGCGATCTCCTCCACCGACTGCCGCGCCCGGGTGGCCCGGGGCGAGCCCGTCTGGTACCTGGTGCCGGACGGTGTGGTGCAGTACATCGCCAAACGCCGGCTCTATCAGCAGTGATCGCGCCTCGTTTCGGATGCTAGACCCGGTTTTGGGGTGCTTCGTCCCTGTAGTCGAGCGAAACTGACGAGTCGTTACTCCGCCGGGTGTGAGACGCTGGGAAGGTCGCACGGATGATCGAAGGAGAACGGTGACAGTTTCCGAACGCGCTCACGAGCTGGCGATGGCCGCCGCGCAGGCCGCGGCTGACAAGAAGGCCCAGGACATCGTCATCATCGACGTGGGCGACCAGCTCGCCATCACCGACGCGTTCCTGCTCGCCTCCGCTCCCAACGAGCGGCAGGTGCTGGCCATCGTCGACGCCATCGAGGAGCGCCTGCTGGAGCTGCCCGAGAAGGCCAAGCCGGTGCGCCGCGAGGGCGAGCGGGGCGGCCGCTGGGTGCTGCTCGACTACGTCGACATCGTCGTCCACGTGCAGCACACCGAGGAGCGCGAGTTCTACGCCCTCGACCGGCTCTGGAAGGACTGCCCGCAGCTCCCGTTCGTCGACCGGGATCTGGTCGAGGCCGACGCCTCCGCCGCCGAATGACCCGTCTGATCGTCTGGCGGCACGGCAACACCGACTGGAACGTCGCCAGTCGGGTGCAGGGGCAGACCGACGTCCCCCTCAACGACCGGGGCCGCGACCAGGCCCGGGCCGCCGCGCCGCTGCTGGCCGAGCTGCGGCCCGACGTGATCGTCAGCTCGGACCTCAGCCGGGCCGCGGAGACCGCCGCCGCTCTCGCCGAGGTCACCGGCCTCCCGGTACGCACCGACGTCCGGCTGCGTGAGCGGCACTTCGGCCAGTGGCAGGGGCTGCTGCTCACCGAGGTCGCCGAGCGGTTCCCCACCGAGTACGCCCGCTGGCGGGCCGGCGACCCCGACCCCGGTGCCGGTGTCGAAGCCCTCGACGACCTCGGCAGGCGACTCGGCGCGGCGTTCCAGGACGCCGCCGACCTCGCCGCCGGCGGCACAGTCGTGGTCACCACGCACGGCGGCGCCGCCCGGCAGGGTGTCGGTCAGCTGCTCGGCTGGCCTCACCCTGTCCTGCGTGCCGTCGGCTCGTTGGGCAACTGCCACTGGACGGAGCTGCGCCATGGCGACGCCCGGGGCTGGCACCTGCGTGCCCACAATGTCGGCCTGATCACCCGGCCGGCGCTCGCCGAGCCGGTTTGAGCCGTCCGGCCCGGGCGGTCGACCCCCGCATGGGCTAGCGTGCCGGGCATGCCCGTCGCGGTCGTCACCGACTCCACCGCCTACTTCCCGCCCGAGCTGGTGTCGGCGCACCGGCTGACGGTGGTGCCGTTGACCGTCGTGCTCAACGGCGCCGAAGGGTTGGAGGGGGTGGAAACCCGCCCGTCCGACGCCACCCGCGCGTTCGGCGAGCGGCGGGTCTCCGTCAGCACCTCCCGCCCGGCACCGGAACAGTTCGCCCGGACGTATCGGGAACTGCTGGCCGCGGGCGCGGACGCTGTGGTGTCGGTGCACCTGTCGGCAGAGCTGTCCGGCACCGTCGAAGCCGCCCAACTGGCCGCCGGCGCGGTGGGCGAGCGCGTCGCGGTGGTGGACAGCCGCGCGACCGGGATGGGCCTCGGTTTCCCGGTGCTTGCCGCCGCCACCGCCGCCCGGGCCGGCGCCGACCTGGCCACCGTCCGGGACGCGGCGGTGGCCGACGTCGCCCGCACCACCACCTTCTTCTACGTCGACACGCTGGAGTTCCTGCGCCGGGGCGGCCGGATCAACGCGGCCGAGGCCCTGCTCGGCACCGCCCTGTCGGTCAAGCCGATCATGTACATGGCGGACGGCGCGATCGTGCTCCGGGACAAGGTGCGCACCGCCAGCCGTGGCCTCGCCCGCCTGGTCGACCTCGCCGTCGAGGCGGCCGGCGACGCCGACGTCGACCTGGGCGTCCACCACCTCGCCGCGCCGCAACGCGCCGAACAGCTCGTCGCGGCGCTCACCGACCGCTTCGGCGGGCGGCTGCACGAGACGTACGTCTCGGAGGCCGGCGCCGTGGTCGCCGCCCACGCCGGCCCCGGTCTGGCCAGCGTGGTGGTCCACCGCCGCCCCGATCCGGCGGGCTGAGGCACCGCCGCGGCCGGTAGGGGACACCCGGCCACGGTCGGGGGAGAGGCGACCTGTACCAGATCCGGTCATGATCAGATGGCTTGTCCACAGGGGCCGCTGCTGTCCACAGGGCAGCTTTCCCGGCCGGTGCCGACGACCCTCCGCCGGATAGCTTCCCGGCGTGGCGGACGACGAGGAGACGAGGATACGGCGACGGCTGCTCCGGCTGGTCGGGGCCGCCGGCCCGGAACACCGGCCGCCGGTGCCCCGGCTGCCGGACGAACTGCCGCCGGCGGCGGTGCCGGTGTTCCCGACGCACTGGCCGGGTCAGATTCGGAGCACCCAGGTCGCCGGCACCCAGGCCACTCCGGCCGTCCGGTCGGCCCCGCCGCGGCCCTCAGCGAGTACAGCGATCCCTGCCGCCCCGTGGCCCGCCGCCCGGGCCGACGACTTCCCACCCGCTCGGTCCGACGG
>NZ_SMJY01000239.1:0-8415 GCF_004348355.1 Micromonospora sp. KC721
GCCGTACCCGGACCAGGGTGCCCCGCGGCTCCCGGCCGATGACCTCGCACTCGCCCCCCAGCTCGGCGGCGCGTTCCCGCATCGAGTCCAGCCCCACCCCACCCGGCCGGGGCCCGGCGATGCCGACGCCGTCGTCGGACACCTCGATCACCAGCGCCCGTCCCCGCCGCACCACCACCTCGCAGGAGCGGGCCCGGGCGTGCCGGGCCACGTTGGCCAGCGCCTCCCCCACGATCCGGTAGGCCGCCACCTCGACGGCGGCCGGCAGCCGGGGCAGGGCGTCCTCGAGCCGAAACCGCACAGTCAGGTTCGGCCCGTCGAAGCGTTGGCATTCGGCCCGCAGCGCCGACTCCAGCCCCCGGTCCAGGGCGGCCGGGCGCAGCTCGTCGACCAGCTGACGCACCTCACCGGTGCAGGTACGCAGGTCGTCGGCGAGCCCGTCGAGGATCTGGGTCAACCGTTCCTGGTCGGTGCCGGCGAGCTTGCGGGCCGCGCGTACCTGCATGGACATGCCGGCGAAGGCCGGGCCCAACCCGTCGTGCAGGTCGCGGCGCAGGCGTCGCCGCTCCTCCTCGCGCGCCATGACCAGCCGTTCCCGGGACTCCCGCAGGTCACGGATCAGCCGGGCGGACGCCGCCGCCACCGAGGCGTGCAGCGCGACGTCGCTGAGCAGCCGGCGCTCGACCGGGGTGAACCGGGCGCCGGCTGACCGGTTGGCCACCACCAGCCACCCCACCCGTTCGCCGTGGGTCACCATGTCGAACCGTTCGACCGAGGTGGTCGCCCGACCGTGCTCGGCGTGCAGCTGCCCCGGCCGGCCGGCGTCGTCGCCGCCGAGTTCCACCGCCACGTACGGCACCTGGAGCGAACGGGCGATCGTGCCGGTGAGCAGCGGCAACACCGCCTGCGGCTCCACCGTCCGCTCCAGCAGGTCACCCAGGCGGGCCAGCACCGCGTACGGCTCGTCGCGGTCGCCGTAGAGCAACCGGTTCACCCCGCGTTGCACCCGGTTCCGCAGCGGCTCAAAGGTCACCGCGATCAGGCCGGTCGCCACCAGGGAGGCGTTCGAGGTGTCGCCCCGCAGCACGAGGTCGCGCAGCAGCGCCACGGTGGCCACGAAGGCGGCGATCACCAGCAGGCTCATCACCACCCAGACCAGCGTGCGGTTGATCACCTGCTCCAGCCCGTACAGCCGGTACCGGAGCACGGCCAGGGTCATCGCGCCGGGGACGGCGACCACCATCAGCACCCAGCCGCCGGAGAGGTTCAGCCAATCCAGCCCGAAGCCGAGCAGGAAGAACGCGGCGGCCGCCAGCAGGCAGGCGAGCTGCTGGCGCGCCTCACCGGTGGCCCGTCGCCAGCGGCCCGCCAACGATCCGAGCACCCCGAGCACCAGCAGCAGTTCGACGGCGATCGTGACCAGGGCGACCCGGACCAGCAGTTGCGCCTCCCGGGTGGCCGCCGGCGCGGCGGACAGGAGCAGTCCCGTGGGGTCGCTGGCGGCGGCCACCGCCAGTGCGACGGCCGCGACCCCGGTGGTGACGACGAGCCCGGCGGCGACCGGACGCCAGCGCCGCCCGGGCAGCCGGCCGTCCGGGAAGACCAGCAGGGCCAGGAAGATCAGGCCGTACGGCGGCCACCACAGCCACTGGCTCAGCCAGGCCACCGGTGCCAGGTGCAGCCAGCTCAACGCCAGGACCGCCGCGCCGGCGGTGAGCCCGGCCGCCACCATGAGCCGCCCGACGAGGTGTCCGGGCACCCCGGCGAGCACCAGACCACCGAGGGCGGTGAACGAGACCGCGATCGCGCCGGTCAGCGCCGCCGGCCCGCCCGGGGCCGAGTCGTGGTTGCGCCACTGCCCGATCAGGACGAGTACGGCGATGGCCAGCCCCAGCGCGGCCAGGCCGTGGCGGGGGGCGCTGGGTGGGCCGGCGGTCGACGGCAAGGTGTGCCCTCCGGGCGGTCGTGGTGGTCGGGCGGTCCGGTGTGGCTCAGTGCGCCCAGCCGGCCACGTGCATGGCGTTGTGCATCCAGTTGCCCCTGTCGTGTTCGAGGTGGTCCGGCAGGGCGCCGAGGTCGTGCGACAGGTCCGGGCCGTCGAGGGCGGGCACCCCGGCGAGCGCCTCCTCCAGGGAGGTCCGGGACTGGGCGAGCACGTCCGGATGGTCGCGGACGTACCGCACCAGGTGTCTCATGACCGCCCGCAACCGAGCCCGGACGGCCTCCGGGTCGGCCGCGTCGTAGCCGGCCTGGAGGTCCTCCAGACGCCAGTCGGCGGAGAAACAGGGGTGCAGCCGACGGCCGGTGACGTCGAAGAACTCGATGCCGCCGGCGAGCTTCTCCCCGTGGTCGGCGGCCGCGAGCAGCTCGGCGAGATTCTGGTAGACGTGGCAGAAGGTGTCGTTCGCGGCGATCAGCAGGATCCGCCGATCGTCGCCGCTGTTCAGGGTCATGCCTGCTCCTCGGATGAAGTACC
The DNA here is from genome assembly GCF_004348355.1 of Micromonospora sp. KC721. Taxonomy (NCBI): domain Bacteria; kingdom Bacillati; phylum Actinomycetota; class Actinomycetes; order Micromonosporales; family Micromonosporaceae; genus Micromonospora; species Micromonospora sp. KC721. The sequence continues at coordinate 2,477 of NZ_SMJY01000239.1, forward strand.
CGGCCGCCGGCTCCGGTTCCGCCGACCGGGCGCAGCGTAGGTGACGGGCGTCCACAGTGGCAGCGGCCGGGCGGGCCGGTGGCCGTCGGCGAACGTCCCGCTCATCGTCCCCCGAGCGATGTCCCGCCGGCCCGGGGCGGATGTCCCGGGCCGGCGGGCGGTGCGGCGCCTGCGGGTCAGTGCACGCTCGCGTTGGTCGCCCGGGTCATGTCGACCATGGCCCTGACCTTCGGCAGTCCCTCGGTGTGGCTGCCCGAGTGCACGCGCGCCGACCAGTGGTCGTAGCGCTGCTTGAGCAGGGCGAGCCGGGCGGCGGCGGTGCCGGCCAGGCAGGCGCTCACCGGTTCCCGCGGCTTGTCGGGGATGTCCGCCTGCACGCAGCCGACCCCGTACTGGCCCTGGTTGGACTGCGGGTCGAAGCCGGACTTGTCGCCGGTGCACGCGTCCCAGTCGACCACCTGCTCGCAGCCGGCGTAGTTGACGACCGCCTGGGTGAACGCGTTGTAGAGGTGCTGGTTGAGCGACTGGTCGGTGTCGCTGCGCGGGCGGGTGTAGTCGGCGGGGAGCCCGTTGGTGCCGAAGAGCAGCGCGTTGAGGCTGTCGTCCTGCTCCAGCGCGCTCGCCCAGCCCAGCTCGGTGTACGCCTGGAGCATCCGCAGCGCGTTGGAGACGGCCTTGCCCCGCTGCCACAGCGTCTGGGCCACCGCCCAGGTGCCGGGGCTCGGCGGGTTGGGGCCGGTGCCGGCGCGCATCACCCGGTAGAAGTACTTCTGCCGGCCGGCGAGCATCGCCGCGGCCTTCGTCCGGGCGGTCGCCGCCTGCGCCGTGCTCACCGGGATGGCCGCCGACTCGAACGCCGTCCGGTACGTGCTCCAGCGCTCGTTGAGGTACTTGTTCTCGTTGTGGCAGTAGCCGCTGGGGGTCGGAGACGTCGTGCTCCAGGAGCAGTAGGTGCCGATCGGGAAGACCCGGGTCGCGGTCTGCACCTCCTGCCAGTCACCGGTCGCCCACTTGACCCGGGACAGCAGCGTGACCTGCAGGTCTCCGCGCCAGGTGTGGAACCGCGGGCCCTCGTTCTCCTCGACGTTGACGAACTGCGCCTCGTAGCAGGTGGAGAAGGTCGGCTTGTGCCCCGGCGGCATCGCGTGGTGGGTCAGGTGGAAGGGGTTGGGCAGGTTGGCGCGGCGGATGGTGGCCGGCACGGATCGGGCGGGCCGGTTGCCGGTGGTGGTGCAGGCGTTCATCAACTCGATCTCCGGGATCCGGTTGGCGGCCGGGAGTGCCTGGTCCGGGCTGCCCCACATGTCGTGCACCGGCGCGGGCTGGTCGTTCCCGTTCCAGATCACGCCCTTGCGCACCTCCTCCACCTGCTTGTTCCAGGCGACGACCGCGTTGCGGTAGTCGGCCATCAGCCTGGTGAACAGGTCGTTGGTGACCCCGTCGGGCTTCGGGCGGTTGAACTCCCGTACCCGCTGGTTGATCATGTCGCCGGCGTCGGCGATGGCGGTGGCCCGGCCACCGTCGATCTGGGTGGCGTACGCCGGATTCTCCAGTTGCAGGATGTTGTAGACACGGGCGGCGGTGCTCCAGGCGGCGGCGTTGGCGACCGACCCGGTGGTCCAGGTGCCGCCGACCTCGGCGCGAGCCCACTGGGACAGGTAGTTGACCGACCCCTCGGGCAGATAGAGGTCGAGCACGCTCACCGGATCGGTGAGGCTGGTGCCGGCCGGGACGGTGAAGGTGCCCTCCTGCGCGGCGTCGACGGTGGCGAACTTGAAGGTGGGCGACTCGGCCAAGGGGTAGTACGCGCTTTCCGGGATCGGCTGGCCGGTGATCTCCCGGTGGTGCACGTAGGTGGTGATGACCTTGTTCAGGTCGGATTTCGCGATGTTCTGCAGCGCGACGTGGGTGGCGAGCGCCATCGAGTCGACCTTGCGTTCGATGGTCTGCAACTGGGTGGCGATCCGGCCGAGGTTGGCCCGTACCTCGTCGATCGCCTTCAACAGCTCGCCGAGCTGGGCGATCAGCCCGGAGTACATCTCCTTGAGCGCCGACTCGATCCGGTCGAACCGCTTGTCGATGCCCTGGGCCAGCCGGTTGATCTGGTCGCGGAGCTTGCCGATCTCGGCCCGGACGGCGGCGTTGGGGTCACCCCCACCGGAGAACAGGCCGATCAGGCTGACCGCCGCGCCGAGCAGGTTGCCGGTCAGCACCGCCGTGCCCATCGCGACCGCGGCGGTGCCGAGGCCCTGCCCGAGCACCGTCATCATGTAGGTGTTGATGGCGGTGACCGAGGTGACCACGGCCTTGCCGATGGTTTCCAGTTGCTTGCCGAAGCCGGGGTCGGCGAAGCCGACCAGGGCGGAGAGCACGCCGACGGTGGATCCGAGACCCTCGAATATGATCTTGTTCTCGGCGGTCTTCCGCTTCTCCTCGTCGATCACCGCCTGGCTGGGCTTCGGGTCCTCGTTCACCGGGTGGGCGGTGGAGCGGGCGATCACCTCCTCCACCCGGGTCCGGCCGCCGGCGTCGAGCGCGGCCAGTGCGGCGAACGCCCGCTCCTGCACCAACGCCCGGTAGGCGGTCGCGTCGTCGCGCTCGTCGCGGATCGCCGCCAGCGGCACGTAGTACCCGAGGGTTCCGGTGTTGCCGCCAGCCCGTGGCTCGTGGATCCGCGTGGCCAGCAGGGTGTCGACCGGGGTGCGGACCCCGGTGCCGGTGCGCCCCGCGAACGCCGTGTCCCACCCGGTGGCGAGCGCGTCGTCGGCGGCGGCCCGGCGGTGCAACTGCGTCCAGGTCGACCGGACCACGTCCCGGGAGCGGGCGTTCCAGGCCGCGTCCTGGTAGCCGCCGCGCACCAGGCTCAGCGCGTCCGGCACCACGTTGGCGCCCTCCGCCCCAACGGTGCTGGTCAGGAAGGCGCGTACCGCGGGGCCGTTGGTGACCGCACCGGTGCTGGTCGCCTGGCCGAGCCGGGCCAGGACGGCCATCGCCACGGCGAACCGGGAACGCTCGTCACCCCCGCTGTCCGGAGCGGCGGCGTCGGCGACCGCCCGGGTGGCCGCCACGTGCCCAACCACCTGACCGGCGTCGGCCCCCTGGTGGATGGCCCGCCAGTCCAGCAACTCGGCGGTGAGCAGGGCATCCTTCAGGCCGGCCGCGCCGGCGTCGCGGGTCTGCACCACCGCCCCGAAGAGCGCGCCGTGCACCGTCTGCTCGTCGAAGGGCACCGGGTCGGCGGCCCGGGCGGGCGTCTGGTGCATCGTGACCAGCAGTGCCGCGACAAGTGCCGCAGCACCCCACCGGCCGCCGCCGGTCCCGCGGCGTCTTCCCCGGCGACCCGGAATGACGATACGGAGAAGCGCACCGCTTCCCGATCGTCCGATTGGTGCTCCCGCTGTTCTCACCGCTGCTCCTCTCGCCGGGCGGGTCCCCACCCGCCTGCTGAGGACCGACCCTGGCGGTCCGGTCGTCCCCGCGGGCAGGGACATCCGTCCCCCGGCCGGGGGACAGCGGAAAGCGAGCGGGCCCCGGACGGGGCGTCGGGGCTCAGCCCCGGCGGTTGAGCCAGCGCAGCAGGTCCGGCGGGATGGCCGGACCCGTCACGGACGGCGACGGCGCAGGCGGCTCGGGACGCCGCATGTCGCCGGCGAGTTCCCGGCTCGGCGCGGTGAAGTCGCGTACCGGCTGGCCGTCCACGGCGGTGCGGATGATCCGGGCGACCGCCGCGATCACCTGCGACTGCACGGCCGCGCCGACCGCGTCGCTCGGGTTGTCCGGGTTGGCGGCGATACCGGCCACCGCGACCTGCGGGGTGAACCCGACGAAGGTCTCCGTGGCGTTCTGCTCCGAGCTGCCGGTCTTGCCGGCCACCGGGCGGCCGACGATCCCGTCCACCCCGCCGGCCGTTCCGCCGTTGCACTGCCCGTACGCGGACTGCTGCCCCACCGGGCAGCGTGCCGCGTCGGTGGCGGCCCGGGCCACGTCCTGGCTCAGCACCCGCTTGCAGGAGGGCTGACCGACGGACACCTTCCGGCCGTCCGGCGCGGTCACCGACACCACCGGCGTCGGGGTGCAGTACATGCCCTCGGCCGCCACGGTGGCGTACGCGTTGGCCAGGTCCAGCGGGGTGGTGGCGGCCACGCCGAGGGTGAACGCGCCCCAGTTCGCGGCGTCGTGTGCCGCGAACGCCGCGTCGGAGTCGGCCCGGAAGGTGATGCCGAGGCGCTGCGCCATCTCCACCACCCTGTCCTCGCCGACCTGCTCGGCCAGCCAGACGAAGTAGGTGTTCACCGAGCGGCCGAAGGCGTCCCACATCATCCGGTAGCCGTCCATCCGCTCCGGGTTGGCGTTGGCCGGGCACCACTTGCCGTCACAGCTGCCCTCGCCCTCGGCCGGGTAGCGGGTCGGCAGCCGGCTGGGGGCGTCGAACCCGGTCGAGAGGGTACGCCCCGACTCCAACGCGGCGAGCATGGTGAAGAGCTTGAACGTGGACCCGGCCTGGTAGCCGTCGATGCCGCCACCGCCGGAGACCAGCGGGTTGACGGTCTGGCCGGGCCCGACACCGTACGGGCGGTTGACCGCCATGGCGAGGATCCGGCCGGTGCCCGGCTCGACGGCCGCGATCGGCAGCGCCCGCTTGTCGTCGGCGGCGTAGACCTCGCGGGCCTCCCGCACGGCGGTGGCCTGCACCCGAGGATCGAGGGAGGTGACCACCGTGTAGCCGCCCCGGCGCAGCGCCTGCTCCCGCTCCTGACCGGTGGCGCCGAACGCGGGCTGCGCCAGCCACCAGCGCCGCAGGTAGTCGCAGAAGAAGCCGTCGTCGGCCGGCCGGGTGGCCACACAGCCGTTGGGTTGGGCGGTGGGGTGCAGGACCAGCTTCTCGGCGTCGGCCCGGTCGGCCTGCGCCTGGGTGATCGCGCCGGTGCCGACCATCGCGTTCAGCACGTACCCACGCCGGGCCAACGCCGCCGTGGCGTCGCCGTCGATCGGGCTGTACGCGTCCGGGGATTGGACCAGGCCGGCGAGCAGGGCGGCCTCGCCGAGGGTCAGGTCGGCCGGCGTCTTGCCGAAGTAGCGCTGGCTGGCCGCCGCGATGCCGTACGCCCCGGAGCCGAAGTACGCGATGTTCAGGTACCGGTTGAGGATCTCGTCCTTGCTGAGCTCGCGCTCCAGCGCGTTGGCGTACCGGATCTCCTGGAGCTTGCGCCCGACGGTCTGGTCGGTGGCCGCCTGCCGCTGCTGGGCGCTGCGGTGCGGGTCGCTCTTGAGCACGTTGCGGACGTACTGCATGGTCAGCGTGGAGCCGCCCTGCGTGTCGCCGCCGGTCAGGTTGGCCACCAGGGCACGGACGATGCCGCGCGGGTCGGCCCCGCCGTGCGAGTAGAAGCGCCGGTCCTCCGCCGCCACGATCGCCTGCCGCATCACCGGGGCGATCTCGGCCAGCGGCACGTCGGTCCGGTTGACGTCGTAGAAGGTGGTGAGCAGGGTTCTGCCGTCGTTGGCGTAGACGTATGAGCGCTGCGCGGTAGTCGGGGTGGCCAGTGCCGCCGGCAGGTCGCGGTACGCCCCGAGCGCCGCTTTGGCGGCGTACCCGGCCAGCAGGTTGCCGGGTAGCGCGGCGACCGCGAGGGCGAGACCGGCCAGCACGCCGGCGAGCAGCACGGTGAGCAGCCGCGACAGCGGCGTCCGGGGGCGGGGCATGGACCCACAATGACCAGGTCAGCGACCGGCACACCACCCGCGACCGGGATTGTCGGCTAACTCACGGTCGCCGGGCGGCAACTTCCCCACCGCGCCGCCCGGCTGTCCGCTTCCGATGCCTTCTCCCCTTTTTCGGGCTGTGTGGTCGCACCGCCACGTTGGTCGGGCCGTTCCCGCCCTGACGGTCAGCCGGCGGGAAGGGGACCCGGCGGGTCGGCGGTGGGGGGCACCACGGG
>NZ_SMJY01000023.1:0-47218 GCF_004348355.1 Micromonospora sp. KC721
AGCCGGGGCCGGGGGCGGTGGACACCGTCCGCCAGGAGATCACCGTGTCGGGCCTGACCGGCCGGCTGCTGCCGGCGGTGGCCACCCCGCGCGAGGTCACCGGCGCGCGGGTGGCGTACGACCCGGCGACCGGGACGCTGATCCGCCCGGAGGGGTTGACGCCGGGGCTGCGGTACACGGTGACGTCGGTGCGGGAGCAGCCGGACGTCAACCTGCTCGCCACCGCCGACGTGCCCGCCGGGGACGAGGTGGCCCGGGTGCTGCGGGTGCCGGACGGGACACCGGAGCCGCTGCGTCGGCTCGCCGCCCAGTTCGCGCAGGAGAACGCCGCACCGTACGCGCGGGCCACCGCGATCGAGCGGTTCCTCGCCGAGCACTACCGGGTGGTGGCGGACGCGCCGAGCGGGCACGCGTACCCGAATGTGAACTTCTTCCTGTTCGGTCCGCGTAACGGCGGCGGGCAGCGGGGCACGTCGGAGCAGTTCGCGGCGGCGTTCGCGGTGCTGGGCCGGCTGACCGGCCTGCCCACCCGGGTGGTGGTGGGGTTCGCCGCGCCCGGCGCCGGGCCGGTCCGGGCCGCGGACGCGTTCGCCTGGCCGGAGGTGCTCTTCTCCGGGGTGGGCTGGGTGCCGTTCGATCCGCTGCCCCGCCCGGACGTCGAACCCCGACCGGTGGAGGAGGATTTCCGGCCGCCGAAGGAGGAACCGCCGCCGTCGGAGGTGCCGGAGCCGTCGGTGGAGCCGAGCGCCAGCCCGCCGGCGGTCACGTCGGCGCAGGCGGACGGCGGCGACCGGGGGTTGTCGACTCCAGCGCTGGCCGCTCTGCTGGTGGGCGTGCTGGTCCTGCTGGTCGGGGCGGTCCTGGGCATCCTGGCCGGGATGCGCCGGGCGCAGACCCGGGCCCGGCTCGGTCGGGGTGACCCCGCCGACCGGATCGCCGGCGCCTGGCGGCACGTCACCGACGCGTTGCGGTTGGCGGGCCGGCCGGTCGGCGAGGACCTGGCCGCGACCGAGGTGGCGGCCCGCGCCCGGCAGGTCCTCGTCGAGGCGCGCGCCGCGGCAGCGAGAACGTCGCCGCGCAGGTCTGCTGCCCGCGCCACCCGAAGAACCGACAGCACCGGGCCGTCTTCCGCGGCCGGCACCGGCTCCCCTGCCCCGGTCGGCGGCGTCGGCGCCGTTCCCGCAGCCGGCGGCCCTGTCCCCGGCACCGGCGGTCTGCTGCTGGAGGCCCCACCGCTCGGGTCCGCGGCGACGACGGCCGGGGTGGAGGAGCTGGCCGGGCTGCTCAACCAGGCCGCCTTCGCTCCCGGCACGTTGACCGACGCGCAGGCGCAGCGGGCGGCGACGGAGGCGACCGCCTACGTGGCCACGCTCCGCGCCGCCCTGCCCTGGTGGCGTCGCCTTCTCTGGGCCGTTCACCCCGCGCCCCTGCGCTGGCGGTCCTGACCCGGCTTTCCGGGGACGCCCGATCCGGGCCGACCCGGCGAAGCCGGTCAGTCGGCCCGTCGAGGGACGAGTTCACGCAGGCCAGCCGCCCGGGTCCTCGGCACGCCGCACGGCGCCGGGCGACCCTGGTACGCGGAAGATGGGGAGAGGCTCCTCGGCCAGGTCGACGATCGTCGCCTCGGCGACGCACCGGCGATCCGGCGGCGCGCCGATGCCGCTGGCGGATCCGGCCGTTGTCCACCGCCGCGGCCCGCCGGGATGTTACGAACGCGGGGTGGACCAGTCGGCGGGGGTGCGGCGGTGAGAGCCGGGGACGGGAACCCGCTGGCGATGACCCGCACGTCCCAGCGGGCCACGTTCCTGGAGCTCTTCTTCGACCTGGTCTACATCTTCGCGTTGACCCGGATCTCGTTCCGGGCCTTCGAGGACCTCGCGCTGGATCCGCGTGGCACCGACGGCTGGTCGCCGATCACCGGGGGCGGCAAGACGCTGCTGCTACTGCTCGCGCTCTGGGCGGTGTGGCAGGGCACGGCCTGGACGACCAGTCGCTACGACCCGCGGCACAGCTGGTTGCAGACGCTCGTGTTCATCGCCTTGGCGGCCAGCATGGTGATGGGGGTGGCGATCCCCCGCGCGTTGACCACGGCCGGCATGGCGTTCGCGGTGGCGTACGTGACGGCGCAGGTGTCCCGCCCGGCGATCCTGCTGCTGGCGTTGCGCCGGCACCCCTACCGCGGACTCAAGCTGCGAATGTTGATCACCTTCAGCGTCACCGGGGTGTTGTGGATCGCCGGCGCGTTGCTGCCGGTCGGCACCCGGGCAGCGCTCTGGGCGTTGGCGCTGGCGTTGGAGTACGTCGCGGCCCGGCTCGACTGGCCGGTGCCGGGAATGGGCCGGTCGCCGGTCAGCCGCTGGGAGATCGCCGGGGAGCACCTGGCCGAGCGGTACCAGCAGTTCTTCCTCATCGCGCTCGGCGAGACGATCCTGGTCACCGGGCTCACGTACAGCACCAGATCGTACGACCCGGCCCCGACGGCCGCCTTCGCCGTGGCGGTGGTGACATCGGTGCTGTTCTGGCGGATCTACACGCAGCGGGCCGGGCTGATTCTGGCCGAGGCGGTGACCAGGTCGCGACGGCCGGCGGCCACCGGGCGCTCGGCGTCGGACACCCACCTGGTGATGGTGGTGGGGCTGGTGGCGACCGCGATCGGCTACGAGTTGACGATCACGTACCCGCTGCGCCATCCCGAGGCGGCCTGGATTGCGATGATCATCGGCGGTCCGGTGCTCTTCCTCGCCGGGCGGGCCCGCTTCGAGTACGAGGTCTTCGGTCGGATCTCCCCGTCCCGCTGGGTGGCGGTGGGCGTCATGCTGGTGCCGGTGCCGTGGCTGATGCACGCCCCACCGCTGCTGTCGGCGGCGTTGGCCGCGCTGGTGCTGGCCGGGGTTGCGGTGGCCGACGCCCGCCGCGCCCGCGGCAAGCCCCCGGAGCACGCCGCGCCGCCGATGTGAACCACCAGCGGATGTGTGAGGTTTCCGTCACCAAGCGTGTCGACGGCGGTTGGCCGCCGCTAGCCTCCCACCCGTGACCTTCTCCATTGTCGCCCGCTGCGCCGACGGACGCCGGCACGGCGTCGCGGTGGCCAGCCGGTTCCTCGCCGCCGGAGCGCTGGTACCGGCGGCCGAGGCGCGAGTCGGCGCGGTTGCCACCCAGGCGCACGCCAACCTGGCCTACCGGCAGCAGGGGCTGACCCTGCTGCGCACCGGCGTCGCCGCCGTGGACGTGGTGGCCGGGCTGGTCGCCGCCGACCCGGGCCGGGACAACCGCCAACTCGGCGTGGTGGGCACCGGCGGGGTCGGCGCGACCTGGACCGGCCCTGCGTGCCGTCCCTGGGCCGGCGGGCAGGCCGGCGACGGCTGGGCGGTGCAGGGCAACATCCTCGCCGGCCCGCACGTGTTGGACGCGGTCCGGGACGCCTGGCTGGGCGGGGCGGCGCTGCCGTTTGCGCAGCGGCTGCTCGCCGCGCTGCGGGCCGGCGACCAGGCCGGCGGCGACCGGCGCGGCCGGCAGAGCGCCGGCCTGCTGGTGGTCGAGCGCCACGGCGGGTACGCCGGCACCGGCGACGAGGTGGTGAACCTGCGGGTCGACGACCACCCTGACCCGGTCACCGAGCTGGGTCGGCTGCTCGACATCCACACCACGATGTTCGGCCGGCCCGATCCGGCCACTCTGCTCGACCTCGCCGGCTCGCTCGCCGACGAGGTCACCGCCCTGCTGACCGCCGCCGGCCATCCGGTCCACCCGGCCGGGCTCGACGACGCGCTGGCCGCCTGGGCCGGGTTGGCGAACCTGGAGGAGCGGCTGGTGCCGGGCCGGATCGACCCGATCGTGCTGACCCAGCTGCGGCGTGCCCCGCGGGTGCCGGCGCCACGCCAGCCGACCTGATTCCACCAACCCGGCCCGGCGGGTGGGAAGCCGCGCCTGCCTGACCGCGGCCCGGCCTCGGACGAATCAGGCCGCGAAGGAGAGGTGGCGGAGGCCGGCCGCCGCCACCTCGGCCCGTTCCCCGGCGGTCAGCGGAGCACGGCCGGTGGCCTTGACGATGAGGGTGAGCGGATCCCCGCCGAACGCCGCCGGCACCGGCCGGCCGCCGGTCAGCAGGTCGGCGACCACCCGGGCGGCCGTCGGGGTCAGCCACGGCGGCCGGCCCAGCCCTTCGGCCAGGTCCAGACCGTGCACGCCAACCTCCACCACCCGGGTGACCAGGAAGTCCGTCAGGGTCATCGCGTCACCGTGCCGGGTGCGGACCAGCCGCCCCGGTGGCGCCGCCGCCACCGCCGCGTCCGTGCCCCGCCAGGCGGCGCTGAAGGCCGCCGCCACTGCTGCCGCGTCGGCCGGTCGGCGGGCCTCCCGGCGGGCGCTGTCGATCCGGGCGGCGTCCACCTGCGGGGCGAACTTGGCGATGCCGAAGTAGCCGGCCGCGTCCACCTCGGCCCGGGGCGGAGCCGGCGCGGCGAGCATCTCGACCAGACGCCCGGCGCCGGTGCTGACATGTGCGATGAGGTCCCGTACCGACCAGGGCGGACAGCGGGTGGGGCGGTCCAGGTCCGTCTCGTCCACCGCGCCCAGGATGCCGTCCAGCCGGGCGCACTCGTCCCGGAAGGCCACCCGTACCGTCTCCACCGCATCCCCTCCGCGCCTCACCCTCTCACGCGGTTTCGTCACCCGGTCGGCGGGTACGCGCCGGGCCGACGAGAGGGGGCGGGCGACAGATGGCCGGCATCATGCTGCGCAGCACCGCGTTCACCGACCACGACCAGTTGCCGGGGCGGTTCGCCCGGGACGGCGGGAACGTCTCGCCGCCGTTGCAGTGGTCCGACGTGCCGGAAGGGGCGACCGAGCTGCTCCTGCTGGTGGAGGACCCGGACGCCGGACGCAGTCCGTTCCTGCACTGGCTCGTCACCGGCATCTCGCCGGATTCGGGCGGGGTCGCCGAGGGTGAGGTGCCCGAGGGCGGCCGGGAGTGGCCCAACGGCTTCGGCACGACCGGCTGGGGTGGCCCGCACCCGCCGCAGGGCACGGCGGCGCACCGGTACTTCTTCCGGCTGTACGCGCTGGAACGTCCGCTGGATCTGGCCGACGCGCCCCAGGCGGCGGACGTGCACGCCGCGCTCGCCGGCCGGGAGCTGGCCAGTGGGACCATGGTGGGCACCTACCGGCGCTGACCGTCAGCCTTTGTGGCGCGGCACCAACCGGTGCACCGAGAGCAGCACCAGCGCGGTCACCACGCCCATCGTCCCGGCGATGCCGGCGGCGCTGCCGGCGTACCCGATGAACAGGGTGCGACGGGTCAGCTCGTCCACGGCGATCTGCTGCTGGCCGAGCAGTGATGAGACGGCGAGCCCGGAGACGACGACAGCGGCCAGGCTGCCGAGCCCCAGCACCGCGGCGGCGAGGCCGTGCGCGTCCTCGCGGGCGACCTGGGCCTGCTCCCGTTGGAACACCAGCAGGAACAACCCGGCCAGCGCCGCCCAGACCCCGGCGACCAGGAAGGCGGCCACCGCGTCGCTGGGCCGGTGCCAGCCGGCGGAGAGGGTGGCCACGCCGGCGACGGCCGCGTACGCGCCACCGAGGTAGGCCCCGAGCGCACGTACCTTCGGCGGCAGGACCAGCACCAGCGCCAGCGCCACCGACGCGGCGACGGTGGCGTGCCCACTGGGCAGGCTGTTGCCGACCGCGTCCCGTTGCGGGTCGATGCCCAGGGCAGGGCGGTCGAGGCCGAACTTGAGCAGTTGGGTGGTGACGTTGGCACCGGCGATGAGGAGGGTGGCCCCGAGGGCGAGCGCCTTGCGTCCCCGGATCAGCGCGATGAAGCCGATCACCACGGTGACGGCCAGCAGGGAGACCACCGACATCGCGTTGAGGACCCGGTCGACCAGCCCCTCGATGCGTTGCTGGCCGATCCGGTTGCCGGTCAACGCGACGGTGTCCAGCCACTGGCCGGTCCCGGTGTGCACCGCCAGCCGCCAGAGCAGGGCGAACGCGGCCACCTGAGCCAGCGCCAGTACGACCAACCAGACCGCAGTCCCGCCCCGCGCCGTCGCATGCACCCGCACACCGTAGCGGTCCGCCCGGCAGGTCGCTCGGGGGACCGTCAGCGCGTTGCGGATACCGTGGGGCCGGACCACGGGAGGTGTGGGGTGGACACGTCGGAACGGGAGCGGTCGGAGCGGGAGCGACCCACCGCGGACCGGCCGGAGTCACTGGCGGATCTGCTCGGCGGGCGCCGGGGTGCGGTGGACGCGACCGTGCCGCCGGTGGCGTTCACCCTCGGCTGGCTACTGACCGGCCGGTCCGTCGTCGGGGGCGTGGTGGTGGCCGTGCTGGCCGGCTCGGCGGTGGCGCTGTGGCGGCTGCGTCGCGGCTCCCGGCCCCGGTCCGTGCTGGTCGGCTTGCTCGCGGTCTGCGTCGCCGCGCTGGTCGCCCTGTACACCGGGCGGGCGGTCGATTTCTTCCTGGTGCAGCTCTTCTCCAACACGGCCAGCGCGTTGGTGTGGGCGGTCAGCATCGCGGTGCGCTGGCCGCTGCTGGGGGTGCTGGTCGGGGTGGCGCTGCGGCAGCGGGGACGGTGGCGCCGGGACCGGGCGCTGGTGCGGGCGTACGCGCGGGGCAGTTGGGTGTGGGCGGCGACGTACGCGCTGCGGGTGGCGGTGTTCCTGCCGCTGTACCTGGGCGACCGGGTGGTCGAGCTGACCGTGGCCCGGGCGGCGCTGAGCTGGCCGCTGGTGGCCGCGGCGCTGACCGTGAGCTGGCTGGTGATCCGGCGGTCGCTGCCGGCCGGTCACCCGGGGTTGCGGCACCCGGCGCCGACGAGGGCTGCCGACCCGGACGGCACCTGAAGACGGCGGGCGGGACCGGAACGCGGAGCGACGGGAACGTAAAGGGAGAGGCCGCCACGGGGGGAGCGGCCTCTCCGAGAAACACGGTACTCCGTCGGGGCCCCGGGTGATACCGCGAGGCCGTCTTTTTTCGCTCGGTGCCGTTGCGCCCCCGGTCACCCGGGCGACGGAGGCGCAACGACGGCACTCTTCGCGGAAGGTGGGGTGGGCCTCGCGTTCCGCTGCGTTGGCCGGACGGTCGACCCACCCCCGGCCTGACCGTGGGAATCAGGCCGCCCGCCGACCGGGCGGTCCGCTCCCCCGGACCCGGTCGGCCTCCGGGTGGGTGGCGCCGCGCCACCCACCCGGAAGGGTCAGATCACCCGTTCGGGAACAGGTGGCCGTAGTCGGCGTACGCCATGGCGACGTCGGCCTGCGCCCAGAACCGGTGGTAGTTGAAGGTCGGCTCAGGCCCGCCGTTGAGGTAGGCCTCGACCTTCGGCCAGTCGGGGTCGTTCTTGTAGAACGACCGGATGTCGAGGAAGCTCTTGCCGGGGGCGATGGTGTCGCCGTTGGGCATCTTGCCGGTCCAGCCCGGCGGGATGTAGAGGCCCTGCCCGGTGGCGGCGTCGTAGACGTCGTCGAAGCGCCGGTAGTCACCGCGCTTCTCCGGCATCGAGACGCCCTTCGCGTCGCTGGCCGCGTGCAGCGCGTCCAGCAGGCCCTTGGCGGTGTTCTTCGCCGCCACGTTGCCGGACTTGGCCGCGTACGCGATCAAAGTCCGGGCCAAGGCCGAGGCGACGCCGACGTCCTGGCCCTTCACCGTCACCTCGACGTGCAGGTTGGTGTTGGGCTGCGGGTTGCTGGGGTTCCAGTTGTTGGGCTGGCCGGTCCACTTCATGTCCGACGGAATGGACCAGTTGCTGCCCAGCGTGGTGTTGGCGATGGCCCACGGCACCCACTTGTCCAGCAGCGCCTTGGCCTTGGTGTTGCCGGTCTCCAGGTACAGCTCGGCGATCCGCTGCATCGACCAGACCTGCATGCCGAACCACTGGTTCGACGGCGGGTCGTTGTAGACCGGGTCGACGTCGTAGAACATGCCGTAGAAGGTGGCGGTGCCGGCCGGCGGCTGGGCGTAGCTGCCCTCCCAGCTGTTGGTGGCGCCACCGGCGATGCCGCCCTCGGCGGACTGGAGCCAGGTGTAGAACTCCAGCTGCCGTTCGAAGCTCTTCTGCCAGTCGCTGGCCGCGGTCGGCGACTTCGGCTTGAGCTCGTTGACGTTGGTCAGCGCCCAGGCCGCGAACGGGTTCTGGTAGCCGAAGTGGCTGTGGCTGGAGCCGATCCGCCACGACCAGTTCTGGCCGGCCTCGTACGCGCCGCCCCAGGCGTAGTACCAGGACATCAGGTAGTGGGCGGAGTCCCGGCCGGTGCCGGCCGGGCAGGTGGTCGCGCCGACGCAGTTGCCGATCTTCTTGAAGTACTTGTCGAACATCGCGTAGCGCAGGTAGTCACCCATCTTGGCGGCCTTGGCGACGGTGGCCGCCACGTCGGCCTGCTTGCCCTGGGCCTTGGCCCAGGTCAGCGCCCAGTAGGCGGCCTGCACGGCGCGGGCGTCGGCGTCCGGGGCGTTGGTGTACTTCCACTGCTTGGCCGGGGCGTTCGGCTCGGTGATGAACAGGTCGAGGTAGCCGTTCTTGCCGCCGTGCTTGAAGGTCTCGCAGGACGGCTGCGGCACGGTCTCCCAGACCGACTCCTGGGTGCCCCGCTGGAAGGTGTTGATGTACGCCGGCCGGGTGGTGCCGTCGCCGCAGCGGCCGTAGCCGTAGACGTTGTCCACGTCCAGCAGCCAGTGCATGCCGTAGATGTCCCCGGTGCCGTAGGTGGACTGCAGCTCGCTGCGGAGCGGGTCCTGACCGACGGACACGTTCGGGTCGAGCCTGGACGGGTACTGGCTGGGCAGCGGGTGCTCGGCGGCGTACTGCGGGGTGCCCGCGGCGCCGGCGGAGGGCTGGTCGGCCGAGGACGGGATGATGTACTTCTCCATCACCGTCCAGGAGTTGTTGAACGGCGCCCAGTTCTGGGTGACCCGGCCGTAGTTGGCCTCCAGCCAGAGCCAGAAGCTGAACGCCTCCGAGGTGGTCTCGTGGCCGTGGTCGGGCGCCTCGACGATCAGCGTCTCGATGGAGTGGTAGGGCACGCCCTCCGGGCTGAAGTACCCGGAGTTCTTGATCTTGCCGTACTGGTCCAGGAAGCGCTTGATGTAGACGTTGTCGCCACCGGGAACGTCATTGTCGATCTCGGTGATGACGATGGGCAGCGGGGCGAAGCCGTTGGCCGAGGCGGTGATGGTGGCACTGCCACCGACCGTGTCGGAGTCCTCCGCCGCCGCGACCGTGACGGGGACCCCGGTGCTCCAGTTGCTCGGGGTCAGGGTGGCGGTGGTGGGCGACACGGTGATGTCGCTGTCCCCGCTGCGGGTCAGGGTCACCGGGACGTTGCCACTCGGGGCCGCGCTGAGCTTCAGGTTGAAGCTGGCCGTGCCGCCCTCGTTGACGCTGACCGCGGACGGGGTGGCCACCAGGGCCGGGCCGGTGGCGGGGCGGACCGTGAACGCCCGCTCGGCGATCGCGGTGGCCTCGAGGTTGTCGTACGCCTTGGCCTGCACGGTGTAGTCGCCGGCCGGCAGGTCTTCCAGCGTGTAGCCGTACGGTGCGGTGGTGTCGGTGTTGACCAACAGGCCGTTGCGGTAGAACTCGACCTTGCTGATCGTCCCGTCCCGGTCGCTGGCGGCGGCGTTCAGGGGGACGTCCGCCGGGGCCGTGAACGGGCCGGGGGGCATGCTCAGGCTGACTGTCGGCGGCAGGTTGCCGCTGGCCCCGTCACAGGTGACACCGTTGAGCGTGAACGCGGCGGGCTTCGGGTTGCTGCCGCTGTAGGTGCCCTGGAAGCCGATGGTGGTGGAGGCGCCGGTGCCGAGGTTGCCGTTCCACGCCTCGTTGGTGGCGGTCACCTCGCTACCGGTCTGGCTCCACCTGGCCGACCAGCCGTTGGTCACCCGCTGGCTGCTGTTCGGGAAGGTCCACTTGAGCGTCCAGCCGTTGATGGCGTCGCCCAGGTTCTTGATGGCGACGTTGGCGGTGAAGCCGCCGCCCCAGTCGTTGGGCGTGTATGTCACGTCGCAGGCCGGAGCGGCGTGTGCCGGGCCTGCGGGCAGGGTCACTCCAGCAACGGCGAGGGCGGCGGCGGCGAGTATCGCCGTCCGGCGCCGTCTTGCCATGAGTCTCATGTGCGCGGTGTCTCCTCGGACCGGGCCGGGGCCGGGGTGGGCCGCCGGCTGGGCACCTCCACGCGAGCAGGGGTCGCGGGGGGAAGGAGGCGCCCGGGATGGTGGTCGGTCGGAATCGGCCTGTGCTGCCGAGGCAGGGTGCCGTCTCCTCGGGTGCCGTCCGGGAGAACCGGATGCCCTCGGCGACCCACGCTCGCGCGAGCTGGCTCCGCGTCGCGATTGCGACAGTGTGCCATGGAAGCGCTCCCACGACAATACCGCAGCTCAAACGCACATCTATATTTCGATCTCGTTTAGGGTCTTTCACAAAGTCGTGACGGGCGTTACAGTCGCAGCATCGCCGATGGGAGCGCTTCCATCGACGTAGATGCAATCAGTTGGATTGGTCGCGGTCACCACACCGCGGCGCTACAGCCCGAGAGGCTGACGGCGGGCCAGCCCGGACACCGCCGTCAGCCGTCACCCACCGACGTGAGGAGGGAGGTGGAACAGAGCCACTCGCGTGGCCCGGCTCCCGCGCGACACGCACACCGAACAGCCAAGTCCACCCGTGCGTGTATGCACCATGGTGGGGACGGGGGTTGCCCTCCCCCGTCCCCACACTAAACCCCCGTGGTCCAGGGGGAAAGAGGCCGACGGGACAGGCGTCCGCGCCACCCGGCGGCCTCGTTCGCTGTCGGCACACGGTCGGGCCCACCGACCGACCCGCGGCTCCGCCCACCCCACACTCCATCCCGGCCACCGGCGCGGGTCCGGCCCCTTCTAGGCTGACGATCCGCCCGGCAAGACGGCCGGATCGTCGCGCGCCCACCGTGGGAGCGCTCCCGGCCGTCGGGTGGCCCGCACCGTGAGGAGAACTGCCCATGTCGATGCACCCCCGACGGCGACTGCCGCGCCGTGCCGCGCCCCCCGCCACCGCCTCGGCCGGCGCCGGGCTCGCTCCCGCCGCAGACCAGGTCACCGCGGCCCCGACCGGGGCCGCCGAGCCCGGCATCCCGCCGGGCGTCGAACCGGCAGCCTCCCCCGGCACCCCGGCCCTGCTGTTCCCGAACGACTTCGGCTGGGGCGCGGCCACCTCGGCGTACCAGATCGAGGGCGCCGCCAAAGAGGACGGCCGGGGCGAGTCGATCTGGGACACCTTCAGCCGCACGCCCGGGCGGACCCGCAACGGCGACACCGGTGACGTGGCCGCCGACCACTACCACCGCTGGTCCGAGGACCTGGATCTGATGCGTGACCTGGGTCTGCACAGCTACCGGTTCTCCATCTCGTGGCCCCGGGTACAGCCCGACGGCGCCGGTGAACCCAACCAGCGCGGTCTGGACTTCTACCGCCGGCTCATCGACGGCCTGTACGAACGCGGCATCACTCCGATGGTCACCCTCTTCCACTGGGACCTGCCCCAGTCGCTGCAGGACGCCGGCGGCTGGGAGAACCGCGACACCGCGTACCGCTTCGCCGACTACGCCGAGGCCGTCTTCCACGCCCTGGGCGACCAGGTTCCGGTCTGGCTGACCGTCAACGAACCGAAAACCGTGGTGCAGAACGGCTACCTCCAGGGGCACCACGCCCCCGGCCGGCAGGACCCGGACGCCGCGTACCTGGTGGCCCACCACCTCCAGCTCGCGCACGGGCTGGCGGTACGCGCCCTGCGCGCCTACGGCTCCGACGCCCGGATCGGCCCCGCACTCAACCTGCACCCCTGCTACCCGGCCGACGACACCGCCGCCGCCGCCTCCGCCGCCCGGTTGTACGACGGTTACGAGAACCGCCTCTATCTGGACTCGATCCTCAAGGGTGCCTATCCGCAGGACGTGCTCGCCGACCTCGGCGACGGGAGCCGGATGGTACGGGGCATCGCCGACGGCGACCTGGCCGTCATCTCCACCCCGGTGGACCTGCTCGCGGTGCAGTACTACACGCCGTACTACGTGACCGCCGACGGCGACACCACCCGGCGTTGGCCCACCTCACAGGCCGACTGGCAGCAGATCTACCCCGACGGGATGTACGACGTCCTGACCCGGATCACCCGCGACTACGGCCCGGTCCCGATCACCGTCACCGAGAACGGGCTGCCCTGCCCGGACGTGCTCGACCCCGACGGCGTGGTCGACGACGCCGGCCGGATCGCGTTCCTGCGGGACCACTTCACCGCCGCGCACCGCGCCATCGCCGCCGGCGTGCCGCTGGAGAGCTACCACGTCTGGTCGCTGCTGGACAACTTCGAGTGGGCCGAAGGGTACGACCAGCGCTGGGGGCTGGTCTACGTGGACTACGCCACCCAGCGCCGGGTACTCAAGCGCAGCGCCCACTGGTACCGGTCGGTCATCCGCCACAACGGGCTCTGAGCCGTACGCCGACCGGTGGTGCCGGACCGCCCGCGCGGTGGCCGGTCCGGTGCCACCGGCACCCGCGCCTCAGCGCGGCAGGGCCTGCTGCAACTCGGCACGCAGCGCCGGAGTGAGCATGTCTCCGGCCTGCTTGGCCAGCCGGGCCATCTCGTAACCCACCACTCCGATGTCGGCCTCCGCGTTGGCCAGGGTGGCCAGGATCGAGCCGTCCCGGATCTGCATCACCAGGAAATAGCCGCGCCCCATCTCGACCACCGTCTGCTTCACCACGTCACCGTCGAACATCTGCGCCGCCCCGGCGGTGATGCTCATCAGCCCCGAGGTCACCGCGGCGAGCTTGTCGGCATGGTCGCGGGGCAGGTGCGCCGAGATCGCGACCAGGAGCCCGTCGGAGGAGACCACCACCGCGTGGGCGACCCCCGGCACCCGCTCGGCGAACGCGTTGACCAGCCAGCTCAGGTCCCGTGCCTCCTGGCTCAACGTCGTCACTGTCGTCCCCCTTCGCTGTGCACCCCACCCGGCGGCAGGGCAATGTCTGTCTTCTCCTCGGCCTCCGCCCGGCGGACGCCGCTGTACAACCTGGACAGCATCCCGCCGACCGCCTCCGGGTCCGGGTCCTCGCGTGTGGCGGGGACCGTGGGCCGGGCCGGCTCGGTGACCGCGGACAACTGTGCCATCGGCACCCGGACGGGAAGTCCCCGCGCACTGGTGCCTCCGATCACCGGCGTCCCGGGCGGCTCTGGCGTCACATGCCCGGTGGACGCGACCGACGAGGCACTCGGCCCCTGCCGGGACCACCAGCCGCCGGCCTCGGCCGGCGGCGCGGCCGGCGCGAGCACGTCCTCGGCGCGCAGCGGCATCGGCCGACCGGAGCTGGGCGTCGGGTCGGGACGTCGGCCCGCCACCGGCAGCTCCCCGGGCGACGAGCGCCCCGGGCGGGGCAGGGTACGCCGGCGCCGGGGGGTGCCCACGCCTCCCGTGGTGATCATCCGAGCGGCCGGGGGATCCAGCTCCGGCATGGGAGCCGGACCCAGCAGCGCCGGTGGCACCAGTACCCGGGCCACCAGACCCTGGTCCGCCGGCGCCAGGTGCACCCGTACGCCGTGCCGGGCGGCGAGATGACTGACCACGAAGAGGCCCATCCGCTCCGAGGCGGCGACGTCCGCGGCCGGCGGCGCGGCGAGCACGGCGTTGGCCTGTTCCAGGGCGGCCCGGCTCATCCCGATGCCCTGATCGACGATGTCCACCAGCGCCCCACCGCCCTCACGGCGGGCGGTCACCCGGACCAGGGTGTCCGGCCGGGAGAAGGCGGTGGCGTTCTCCAGCAGCTCGGCCAGCAGGTGCACCAGCTCACCCACCGCGTGCCCGACGACGTGCAGGTCGGCCACCGACTCGTGGCGGACCCGCTGGTACTGCTCGATCTCGGCGCTGGCCGCGAGGAGCACCGCGCCGAGGCCGACCGGGCGGTTCCACCGCCGGGTGGACTCGGTGCCGGCCAGCACCAACAGGCTCTCGTCGTTGCGGCGCATCCGGGCCGCCAGGTGGTCGAGTTTGAACAGGTTCTCCAGCTGGTCCGGGTCCGCCTCCTCCCGTTCCAGGTCGTCCAGCAGCTCCAGCTGCCGTTCCACCAGCACCTGGCTACGCCGGGCCAGGTTGACGAACATCGCGTTCACGCTGCGGCGCGTCTGGGCCTGTTCGACGGCGACGCTGACCGCGCTGCGGTGCACCGCCACGAACGCCTCCGCCAGTTCGCCCAGTTCGTCGGAGGAGGTCACCACCGGCGGCGCCACCTCGATCGTGGGCAGCGTGCCCTGCGTCGAACGCAGCCGGTCCAGCGTGTGCGGCAGCTCCACCTGCGCGATCTGCAGGGCCTGCCCGCGCAGCAACCCGATGGAGTGCGCGATGGAACGGCCGATCAGCAGGGCGAGCAGCACGGCCAGCCCCAGCACCACCAGGATGGCGCTCACCACCGCCAGGGTGGCCCGCAGCTGGTCGCCGCTGGCGTCCTCGGCCCGGGTCGCCGCCTCGTCGAGCACCCGCGTCTCGAGCTGGCGCAGCAGCTCCTGCCGCTGGGCGCTGGCGTCCCACCACTGCTCGGCGGGGAGCACCGCCGGTCGGGCCCCGCCGCTGGCGAGACTCTTCTCCTCCAGCTTGGTCGCGGCCACGAACCCGGGGTGCACGGAGGCGCGGTCGTACAGCTGGATCTGCCTGGTGGTCGCGGCGACGCGGAACGCGCCGAGCGCAGCCAACTGCTGGGCCCGCAGGTCGGTCAGGGCGATCTGGTCGTCGAGTTGGTACCGGCCCGCCCGGGCGGCGGCGTAGAGCTGAGCGCGGACCCGCGACGACAGCTCCTTGACCCGGGCCAGCTGCACGTAGCGCAGCACCGCGTCGGTCAGCTCCGGCTGTTCCTCACCGGGCGAGGGCTCGGCCAACAGGCTGAGCAGGGTGTCGACCGCCCGGTGGTAGTTGCCCAGAATGGTCTCGGAACTCAGTACCGCCGGCAGGATCGCCGCCCGGATGGCGCGGACCTGGTCGTACGCCTCCAACGCCTTGCCGTAGGAGACCCGCCAGGAGGCGTCCGCGTCGGCCAGTGGCGCGGCGGCGCGGCGCAGCTCCCCGGCTGCGGCGTCGGTGTCGTCCTGCAACGGGCGCAAGGTCAGCGCCGTCGCCGCCCGGTCGGAGGAGAGGCCGTCACGGCGCAACTCGGCCAACTCGCCCGCCGTCCGGTCGCGTTCCTGCTGGAGCCGGTCCACCAGGACGGTGATCTGCCGGCCGATGCCGACCTGCCGCGCGAAGTCGCTCAGCGCGGTGGTCCGTCCCACCAGCGTGGTGGTCTGCACACCGGCCAGCACCAGGAAGGCCACCGACGGGATGACCAGCACGGTGGCGAGCTTCGTCCGCATACGCCAGTCCCGCAGCCGCAACGGCGACCGCCGCCGGTGTGGGACGACTGCGGCACCCGATCGGCCGCCACCGATCTGTCCGCCCCCGGTCGGATCGGGACCTGCGCCCACACCTGCCTCCTCGGCCCCCCGCTCCCCGTCGTCGGGGAGCGGGGTCCATCCAACCAGGCCAGCGAGCTGTGTCAACGGCCCTGGGGGCCTCCGTCGGTGGCCGGAGCGGCCGGATGTACGGACGAAGCGTGCTCCGTCGGACCGGAAGCGGCGAGCCGTCGCGCCGCGGCGAAGCGCCCGAGGGCCACCAACGCCGCGCCGGTGGCCCCGATCTCCGGTTCGGAGCGGTGCCAGACCTGCCGGGGGGCGAGGGTGGCGGCGAACGCCGATCGCCACCAGGCGGACGCGGTCACCGCTCCCCCACCCAGCACGACGTCGACCGGACCGTCCACCACGGACTCCAGGACGACCAGGTCGTCGGCGACCATCCGGCACAGCCCGGCCATCAACCCGGCCAGGATCTCCACCGCGGTGGTGGAGAAGTTGAGGCCGCGCAACTCGCCCGCCCCGGCCGGGGTGGTGCCCGGCGGCCGGTCACCCCCGAAGCGGGGATTCGTCGCCACCCGACCGTGCGGCGGCACGCGGGCCAGCGCGGCGTCCAGATCCGGCCCCTGCGGCAGCCGCAGCTCCCGGTTGGCCCAGGCGAACAGGTTGCCTCCACAGGAGTAGGCGGAGCCGGTCACCACGTGTTCGTGGTCCACCCGGTACCGCCAGAGCTGCTCGGGCAGTGCAGGCAGGTCGGCGTCGACGGACACCGGCTGCACCAGGCGCACCGCGGCGGAGGTGCCGACGGTGACCGCCACCCGATGTGGGTCGACGCAGCCGGAACCCACATTGGAGGCCGCTCCGTCGCCGATCGCGGCGGCCCACTCGGCGCGGGCCAACGGCGGCCAACGCCGGGCGAGTTCCGGGCGCAGCCGTCCGCGCCAGCCCGCCGGCGCAAGCTCGGGCAGTTCGCCGGGGCGTACGCCGGCCAGCGCGCAGGCCTCGGCGTCCCAGTCCATCGAACGCAGATCGAGCAGCCCCGTGCCGGAGGCCATCGACACCGAGGTGGGCGCGGCGTCGAGCAGCTCGCCCAGGGCGTACTCCGCGAGCCCGACGAAGCGGCCGACCGGGCCGCAGCGCGCACGCAACCACGGCAGCCGCACCGACCAGTAGGACCGGTGCCACCAGGTGCCGGTACGTTGGTGGAACGCGGCCGGATCGGCCGGGCCGACCGCGCCGGGCAGCGGCTCCGGGCGGGTGTCCAGCCAGGTGAGCACCGGCCCGAGCGGCGTGCCGGTGGGGTCGAGCGGAACCACCGAGTGCCACTGGGCGGAGAGCGCGACCAGCGTCACGTCGCGCAGGTGCCCGCCGTCGGCGAGTTCGTCCAGGCACTCGACCAGACAGGCGAGATAGCCGGCCGCGTCGAGGGTGCCGGTGCCGTCGTCGGCCACCGCCACCCGCAGCCGGCGCCGGGCCAGGGCGCCGGGCAGCGGCTTCGCGTCGGCGTCGAGCACGAGCCCGCGTACCGAGGAGGTGCCGAGGTCGAGAGCGAGAATGTTCATCCCGGGTCACGGTACCGAACCACCGGGCCGGCGACGTCGCGATCCGTCGCCGGAACCTTCCGCCACGAAGTGGGAACGGCTACCGGGCCCGGGTCGTCCCGACATAGGGTGACGACATGCTCGCGCCCCTGTCCCACTGGTGGCCCGCCGACCTGGCGGCCCCCTTCCGCGCGTAGCTTTCCGCGGCCGCCCGACGAGGCGGCCGCCGGTCTCTCCCGGCTCCCGAGCCGCCCCGGCGGACGGCGAAGGCCATCGAGGAGATTCCATGACCAACCCGCACCGCCTACTCGCCGCCCTCGCCCGAGGCACCGACCCCGGCCCGTTCGCGCTGATCCGCCGCGAGTGCGCCGATCACCTGGACCTCTTCACCGGCCAGGTGCGCGTCGCCGACCGGCTCACCGATTTGCCGCTGCCGGACGGTCCAGCCGGGCCCCGCACGCTGGCGCTGGTGCCGTACCGACAGGTCGTTGAGCGCGGCTTCGAGTACGTCGACGACGGCACGCCGCTGGAGTACCTGGAGATAGCCGGACACGTCCCGGTCGCCCTGGCCGACGCGCTCGCCGCGCTGCCGGACGCGCCGGTGGTGACCAACGACGCCGGTTTCGACGTCACCGACGCGGAGTACGCCGAGATCGTCGGGCGGGTGCTGGCCGAGGAGATCGGGCGCGGCGAGGGAGCCAACTTCGTCATCCACCGCACGCTGCGCGCGAACGTGCAGGGCGCGCCGCTGGCCGCGGCGGCCGCCGCGCTGCGCCGGCTGCTGCTCGCCGAGCGGGGGGCCTACTGGACCTTCCTGGTGTTCACCGGGACCCGCATCCTGGTGGGGGCGAGCCCCGAGCGGCACGTCAGCGTCGACGACGGCCTGGTGATGATGAATCCGATCAGCGGAACCTTCCGGCACACCGGGGCCGCTGCGGACCGGGGCGCGCTGCTGCGCTTCCTGAGCGATCCGAAGGAGATCGAGGAGCTGTACATGGTCCTCGACGAGGAGCTGAAGATGATGGCCACGGTCGCCGACCAGGGCGGGCAGGTGGTCGGGCCGTACTTGAAGGAGATGTCCCACCTCGCGCACACGGAGTACCTGCTCGCGGGTCGGGGGACCCGGGACGTCCGGGAGGTGCTGCGGGAGACGATGTTCGCCCCCACGGTGACCGGGAGCCCGATGGAGAACGCCTGCCGGGTGATCGCCCGGCACGAGCGGACCGGCCGGCGCTACTACTCCGGGGTGCTGGCCCTGCTGGGACGGGACGCCGGCGGCCGGCAGACACTGGACGCCCCGATCCTGATCCGGACGGCGGAGATCTCCCCCGCGGGCGAGCTGCGGGTGCCGGTGGGGGCGACCCTGGTACGGCACTCGACGGCGGCCGGCGAGGTGGCCGAGACGCACGCGAAGGCGGCCGGGGTGCTCGCCGCCTTCGGGCTCGGCCCGCAGGCGCCCGTCCCCACCCCGCCTCCGGTTCGGCACGGGCCGGGCGCGGCGCTCGCCGACGACCCGCAGGTACAGGCGGCGCTCGCCGAGCGGAACATCCCGCTGGCCCGGTTCTGGCTCGACCAGCGACTGCCCGGGGCGGCCACTCTGCCCGGGTTGGTCGGCCGGCGGGCGCTGATCGTCGACGGCGAGGACACCTTCACCGGGATGCTGGCCCACCAGCTCGGTGCGCTCGGCCTCTCCGTCGAGGTACGCCTGTGGCGGCGGCCCGGCAGGCTCGACCCGTACGACCTGGTTGTCATCGGTCCGGGGCCGGGTGACCCGCGGGCGGTGGACGAGCCGAAGATGGCGGCGTTGCGTGGGCTGCTGACCGCGCGGCTGGCCGCCGGTCTGCCCACGCTGGCGGTCTGTCTCGGTCATCAACTGCTCGCCGGCCTGCTCGGGTTGCGGTTGCACCGGCGGGAGGCGCCGTACCAGGGGCTGCAACGTGAGGTGAGTGTCTTCGGCACGCCGAGACGGGTCGGCTTCTACTCCACGTTCACCGCCCTGGCCGACGCCGACCGGGTCACCACCCCGTACGGCGGGGCGGAGCTGTCCCGCGACCCGGTCGACGCGGCGGTGCACGCGCTGCGCGGACCCGGCTTCGCCGGGGTGCAGTTCCATCCGGAGTCGGTGCTCAGCCGGGACGGGATGGCCGTCCTGGCGGACCTGCTCGGCCACCTGTTGGCGCATCCGGCACTGACCACGCAGGGTTCCGCGGATCGCGGGTAGGGCGGACGATGACGGGGCCCGGGCCGCACCGGGCCCCGTCAGTGGTCAGCCGGCCGCCAGGCCGCGCTTGAGGGCCGCGCCGATCTGCACCGCCCGCTTGGCGGTCAGCGCGGTCGCGGCCAGCGCCACGTGGTCCGGGGGAACCTCGCCGTTGTTGCTGGTGTGCGAGGCGCCGTAGGGGTTGCCGGCGACGAACTGACTGGGATCGGTGTAGGCGGGGGTCACCACGATGCCGCCCCAGTGGTGGAAGACCGTGAACAGCGACAGCAGGGTGGACTCCTGCCCACCGTGCTCCGTGGCGGCGGAGGTGAACGCGCTGTAGACCTTGTTCGCCAGCGCGCCGTTGGCCCAGAGCGGGCCGGTGGTGTCGATGAACTGCTTGAGCTGCGCGGCGATCATGCCGTATCGGGTGGGCGAGCCGAGGATGACCACATCGGCCCACGCCAGGTCGTCGATCTCGACCTCCATGACGTCCTGGGTCTCCAGGCGGTGCGCCTGCCAGCCGGCGTTGGAGCGGATCGCCTCGTCGGGTGCCAGTTCGCGCACCTTGCGCAGGCGGACCTCGGCGCCAGCCTCCCCGGCTGCCTCGCAGGCTGCCTGCGCCATCTGGTAGGTGATACCGGTGGCGCTGTAGTAGATCACCGCGACCTTGACCTGGCCGTCCATCGATTCCTCCTCGTTTCGGGTCAGCTTCGGCGACTACCCGTTGTTTGCGCCGTCAAACTTCGTGCGATGCTCCGGGCATGCAGATCAGGACAGCAACCGACGCGGACTGGCCGGCCATCTGGCCCTTCCTTCGGGAGATCGTCGGTGCCGGCGAGACCTACACCTGGCCGCGGGATGTGTCGGAGGAGGCGGCCCGGGGCATGTGGCTGGTCCGGCCACCGGGGCGGACGGTGGTGGCCGTGGACTCCGACGGCACCGTGCTGGGCTCGGCGAAACTGGTGCCGAACCAGGCCGGCCCGGGCGACCACGTCGCCAACGCCAGCTTCATGGTGGCGCCGGCCGCGGCGGGTCGGGGGGTGGGCCGGTCTCTCGGCGCACACGTGCTGGAGTTGGCGCGCGCCGACGGTTATCGGGCGATGCAGTTCAACGCGGTGGTGGCGACCAACACCCGGGCCGTCGCGCTCTGGCGATCGCTGGGCTTCGAGGTGGTCGGTCGGATCCCGGCGGGATTCCGGCACCCGACCGAGGGTGACGTCGACCTGCTGGTCATGCATCGGCATCTCTGAAGTCCCACCCGACTCAGCTCAAGATTTGCGCAAGTTCTGCGTGGGAGCGATGCCATGGCCGTGGTCGAACCGGGATCCTGTTCGCACGGATGTCGACGGCGCGCAAACGTCGCCGACACGCCGGGGAACCTGAACGGGGGATCGCGCTCCGCTCGCGCGACGGCGGGCGTAGCGCGATCAGGGGGCCCGTTCCAGCTGGGGGGATCCGCCAGCGGGTCGACGGCCTGGCTACCGCTCTCTACCGGAGCTCGTCGCCCAGGTCGTCGACCCGCTGTGCCGGGCGAGGCTCGGCCAACTCCCCCACACCTCTCAGGTCGGCCTCCCGCCTCACCTCGCGGGTCGACGCCGGGCAGCGGCACGCCGCACTCCCGTCGCCAGGCGCACCGGCGGTGGTCCCGCCGCGGGAACCACCGGCCGCGCCGGTTTCCACGCCGGCTTGGACGAATGCTGCCCTGACCCGTCGGGTAGCCAGCGGTGACCCACGAGAGGAAGGACGAACCATGCGACTGACCGAACAGCAGGTCCGTTCGCTGTACGGACAGGACGTCCAGGACCGCTCGGGCGCGAAAATCGGCAGCGTGGCACAGGTCTGGGCCGACGCCGCCGGCGAGCCGACCTGGGTCAGTGTGAAGACCGGCATGATGGGCCAGCACGAGCACATGGCCCCGCTGACCGGGGCCGGCGTATCCGAGGGCAAGGTGACCGTGCCGTACGACAAGGCGACCGTCAAGAGCGCACCGACGGTGGAGGCCGGCACCGAGCAGCCGCTCGGCAGCGACCGGCTCGCCCAGCTCTACCGGCACTACCAGCTCCAGCAGCAGGAGCGTCCGCCGCAGCGGATGCCCGGTTCGCCGGAGCTGACCCGGTCGGAGGAACGGCTGCGGGTCGGCACCGAGAGCGAGCCGGCGGGCACCGCCCGGCTGAGCAAGCAGGTGGTGACCGAGAACGTGCACACCACCGTGCCGATCGAGCACGACGAGGTGCGCGTCATCCGCGAGCCGATCACCGACGCGAACCGGGGTGAGATCCGGCCGGACATCCGCGACGAGCAGCGAGAGATGGAGCTGCGCGCCGAGCGTCCGGTGGTCGGCAAGGAACAGGTCCCGGTCGAGCGGGTCCGGCTGGCCAAGGACGAGATCGTCGAGGAACAGCCGATCGACGAGCAGGTTCGCCGGGAGCGGATCGACGTCGACGTGCCGGAGTCGGCACGACGGCGCGGCTGACCACGACGGTCCCGGCGGGTGTCGGGGCGGCCGGGCGGACGGGCACCAGCCCGTCCGCCCGGTGTCGTCTCCGTGCCGCCGGCCGCGACCGGCAGACGTGTCGGTGGCTGCGCCTAGGCTGACGGTCGATCTGTTCAGGAAGGGCGGCCGACGTGCGGTTGACCGGTGACGAGGCGCTGGCGTTGCGGATGACCAGCCTGCTGCTGCGGACGCACCCGCGAGGCCGGCCGCAGGACGTCGCCGGTGTCGTGCGGTGGTTCGGCGCCATGCAGGCCCAGGACGCCGCGAGCGGCATGTGGTCGCTGGGGGCCCGGCTGCCCGGGTGCACGGTGGCCGACGTGCAGGCGGCGCTGGAGCGACGGGAGGCGCTGCGCACCTGGCCGATGCGGGGGACGGTGCACCTCGTACCGTCGCGCGACGCCCGGTGGATGCTGGCGGTCACCGGCGTACGGGCGTTGATGGGGGCGCAGCGGCGCCGTGAGGTGCTCGGCCTGACCGAGGCGGAGGCCGACCGGGCCGCCGACGTGCTCGGCACGGCGCTGGCCGGCGGCGTCCGGCTGACCCGCGCCGAGTGCCTGGCCACGCTCGCCGCGGCCGGTATCGACTGCGCCGGCCAGCGCGGCTACCACCTGCTCTGGTACGCCAGCCAACGCGGCGTCACCTGCATCGCCCCGCACGTCGGCACCGAGCAGACGTTCGCCCTGCTCGACGAGTGGGCCCCCGACCCGCACCGGCCCGAACGGGACGAGGCTCTCGGCATTCTCGCGACCCGGTACTTCCGCAGCCATGGGCCGACCACCCGGCAGGACTTCGCCGGCTGGACGGGCCTGACCGCCACCGACGCCCGGCGGGCCGTCGCGGTCGCCGGCGACGCGCTCGCCGCCGTCCAGGTCGACGGGGTCGAGGCGCTGCTCGACCCGGCACTGCTCGACGCCCCCCGGGAGCCGGCCGACGACGTGCTGGCGCTGCCCGGCTTCGACGAGTACCTGCTCGGCTACAAGGACCGCACGCTGATGCTCGACCCGGCGCACCAGCAGGCCATCGTTCCGGGCGGCAACGGTGTCTTCCGGCCAACCGTGGTACGCGCCGGCCGGGTGGTCGGCACCTGGAAGCGCACCGTGACCAGGACCCGCGTCCGGGTCGCCCTGCATCCGCTGGTCGGGCTCGACCCGGCGACGCGCGAGCGGGTGGTGGCGGCCGTCGACCCGTACGCGCGCTTCCTCGGGCTGCCGACCCTCGTGGAGTGGGCCGACTGATCACCGGATCCGGCGCCCGCGCTCAGTCGGCGAGCGCCCCACCCGACCGACCCTCGTGCAGGGTCAGGTTGTGTCCACTGCCCGGGTCGAACAGGTGGATCTTCTCCAGGTTGAACCAGACCCGCCGGTCCTCGCCCTCCCGTACCGCCGACTCGGCCGACAGCCGGGTGACCAGGCTGGCGCCGCCGCCGCTGAAGTCGGCCCCGGCATCGGCCGCCAGCTCCTCCAGCTCGGCGGCGGTGGCCCGCTGTCCCTCGACGGTGAAGTAGACGTACTTGTCCGAGCCCATCGACTCGACGATGTCGACCGGCGCGGTGAACTCCAAGCCCCGGCGGCGGGTGTCGTCGTCGACCAGCTCGGCGTCCTCGAAGTGCTCGGGACGGATGCCGAGAATCAGTTCGCGGGGCGCGTCGGCGCCCTCGAGCTGCCGGCGGATCCGCTCGCCGATCGGCACGTCGCCCAGGGTCGTACGCAGCTTTCCGTCCTCGACGGCGGCGGGCAGGAAGTTCATCGACGGTGAGCCGATGAATCCGGCGACGAAGAGGTTGTACGGGTGGTCGTACAGCTCCTGCGGCGGGCCGACCTGCTGGATCGCGCCGCCTCGCATGATGACCACCCGGTCGCCGAGGGTCATCGCCTCGGTCTGGTCGTGGGTGACGTAGACGGTGGTGGTGCCGAGCTGCTTCTGCAGCCGGGACACCACGGTGCGCATCTGCACCCGCAGCTTGGCGTCGAGGTTGGACAGCGGCTCGTCCATCAGGAACGCCTTGGGCTGCCGAACGATCGCCCGGCCCATGGCGACCCGCTGGCGCTGGCCGCCGGAGAGGTTGGCCGGCTTGCGGTCCAGCAGCGGGGTCAACTCCAGGACCTTCGCCGCCTCCTCGACCTTCGAGTCGATGGTCTGCTTGTCCTGCTTCGCCAGTCGCAGCGGGAAGGCCATGTTCTCCCGCACGGTCATGTTGGGGTAGAGCGCGTACGACTGGAACACCATGGCGATGTCCCGGTCCCGGGGGGCCTTGTCGTTGACCCGCTGCCCACCGATGCGCAGTTCGCCGGAGCTGATGTCCTCCAACCCGGCGATCATGTTGAGGGTGGTGGACTTCCCGCAGCCCGACGGGCCGACCAGGATGACAAACTCGCCGTCGGCGATCTCCAGGTCGACGTCGCGTACCGCGGTGGTGCCGTCGGGGAAGCGCTTGCTCACCTTGTCCAGCACGATGTCAGCCATTGTTGTCACCTATCCCTTGACGGCGCCGGAGGTCAGGCCCGAGACGATGCGGCGTTGGAAGAAGAGCACGAACAGGATGATCGGAATGGTGATCACCACGGCGGCGGCGCAGATCGCCCCGGTGGGGTCCTCGAACTGCGACTCGCCGGTGAAGAACGACAGCGCCACCGGCACCGTCCGGGCCCGCTCGGTGGAGGTGAGCGTGACGGCGAACAGGAAGTCGTTCCAGCAGAAGATGAAGACCAGGATCGCCGTGGTGAACAGCCCCGGCGCGGCCAGCGGGGCGATCACCCGGCGGAACGCCTGACCCTGGGTGGCGCCGTCCATCTTCGCCGCCTTCTCCAGGTCCCACGGGATCTGCTTGAAGAACGCCGACAGGGTGTAGATCGCCAGCGGCAGCGCGAAGGTGATGTACGGCAGGATCAGTCCCGGCCAGGTGTCGAAGAGGCCGAGCTGCCGCTCGATCTCGAACAGCGGCGACACCAGCGACACCTGCGGGAACATCGCGATCAGCAGGGAGACGCCGACGAGCAGCCGCTTGCCGGGGAAGTCCAGCCGGGAGATCGCGTACGCGGCCATCGCACCGAGCACCACCGCGATCGCGGTGGCGATCAGGGCGATGCCGATCGAGTTGACCAGGGCGCGCAGGAACTGGTCGGTGGTGAAGATGCTCCGGTAGTTGTCCAGCGTCCACTCCCGGGGCCAGAACCGGCCGTCGGTGAGGGTGGCCGGGGTCTTGAACGACAGGGAGGCGATCCAGAGCACCGGGATCAGCGCGAAGACGACGACGATGACGTCCAGCAGACCCCAGCGCAGCTTCGCCCGGGTGGTGGTGTCGACGGCCATCTCAGCGCCTCTCTCCGTCGTCGCTGCCGGGGGCAGCGGTACCGAACAGCTTCACGAAGACGAAGGCGATGATCGCCACGGTGAGGAAGATCAGCACCGACATCGTCGAGCCGATGCCGAGGTTGAGGCCCCGGATCAGGTTGTTGTAGGCGAGCATCGACACCGAGGAGGTCTCGTTGCCGCCCGCGGTCAACACGAAGATGTTGTCGAACACCCGGAACGCGTCCAGGGTGCGGAACAGCAGCGCGACCAGGATCGCCGGCTTCATCACCGGCAGCATCACCTTGGTGAACCGCTGCCAGGCGGTCGCCCCGTCGGTCGAGGCCGCCTTGAGCAGGTCCTCGGGGACCAGCGCCAGGCCGGCCATCAGCAGCAGCGCCATGAACGGCGTGGTCTTCCAGATCTCCGCCAGCATGATGATCGCCAGCGAGCTGGCCCGCTCGGTCAGCGGCGCACCGTCGGAGAACAGGTTGGCCAGGTAGCCGGTGCCGGGCGTCCAGGCGTACCGCCAGGAGAAGGCGGCGACGACCGTGACGATGCCGTACGGGATCAGCGCGGCGGTGCGGACGATGCCCCGGCCGACCAGCGTGCGGTGCATGATCAACGCCAGTCCCATGCCGAGCACCAGTTCGACCGCGACGGTGACCACCGTGATCAGCATGGTCACACCGAACGCGGTCCACCAGAACTCGTTGGTGAGCACGGTGACGTAGTTCTCCAGCCCGATGAACTCACGCTGGTCCGGGAAGCGCAGGTCGAAGCGCTGCAACGACAACCAGACCGAGTAGACGATCGGGTACGCGGTGACCAGCACCATGACCAGCGCGGCCGGGGCGCAGAGCAGCCAGCCCAGCCGACGCTCGGCCTTCTTGTTCTCACTGAGCGGGGTCTTGGCCCGGCGGCGGGCCCGCTGCGTCGGGACGGCCGCGTGCCGGCCGGTGCCGTGCTCCGCGTCGGCGCTCACGTCCGCGCCGGCGGGAGTGACGTTGATGCTCACGGCAGGACCCCCTTCGACTCCAGCGCGGCGGCGATCGCCTGCCGCAGTTCGTCGGCGGTCCGCTGCGGATCGATCGCCGAGGGCGGAGACAGGATCGCCGACATCACCGTGGAGATGCTCTGGTACGCCGGGCTCAGCGGACGTACCGCCGGCTCCTTCAACTCCGCCAGGATGGTCTCCTTCATTGGGTACGCCTCGGCCATCTCCGGGTCGTCGTAGACCTTCTCGATGGTGGGCGGGACGCCGTCGTTGACCGCGGAGAACTTCTGGTGTTCGGCGTTGCGCAGGCACTTCGCCGCCTCGAACGACTCGGCGGGGTGCCGGGAGTAGGCGCTGACCGCCAG
Source organism: Micromonospora sp. KC721 (assembly GCF_004348355.1). NCBI lineage: Bacteria > Bacillati > Actinomycetota > Actinomycetes > Micromonosporales > Micromonosporaceae > Micromonospora > Micromonospora sp. KC721. The sequence continues at coordinate 26,292 of NZ_SMJY01000023.1, forward strand.
GTTGATCCCGCCGATGGTGACCCGGCTGGGGGTGCCGGCGTCGACACCGGGGACGCGGGCCCAGCGCACCTTCTGTGCCAGCGCCGGGTCGGCCTCCTGCAGCGCGGGGTAGACGAAGGGCCAGTTGACCTGGAAGGCGCCGTTGCCGGACTGGAACTCCAGCCGGACCGGATCCTCGGTGGCGTTGCTGAACGACGGTGAGGTCACGCCCGACGTGGCGAACCGCTTGAGCAGGTCGAGCGCCCGCACGGCACCCTCGTCCATGACGGCCTGCCGGCCGTCGTCGCTGACGATCTTGCCGCCGGCGCTCGCGGCGAGGGTGTTGTAGAGGACGACCAGGCCCTCGTACTGGGCGCCCATGGTGAGCACCTGGTACGGCTTGCCCTGCCGCTTCAGCTCCTGGGCGGCGGAGATCATCTCGTCCCAGGTGGCCGGCGGCTGGGCAACCAGGTCGGTGCGGTACCACAGCAGCTGGACGTTGGTGTTCTTCGGCGCGCCGTAGAGCCGGTTCTCGTACCGGGCGGTGTCCAGCGGACCGGCGAGGGTGCCCTGCTCCACCTCGGCCCGGTCCTGGCCGGTCCACTCGCGGATCCAGTTGGCGCTGGCGAACTCCTGGGTCCAGGTGACGTCGAGGCCGAGCACGTCCATGCCGCTGTCCTCGGCGGCGAGCCGGCGCACCAGCTGCACCCGCTGGTCGTCGGCCTGCCGGGGCAGCACTCGGTAGGCGATCGTGTAGCGGCCCCCGGCCTGGGCGTTGCAGTCGTCGACCACCTGTTGCAGGTTCTGCTCCGGCGGGTAGTACAGGTTGATGGTGGGCGTACCGCCGTCGTCGCCGGAGCCGCACGCGGCCAGCGGCGCGACCAGCGCCAGCGCGGCGGCTGCCGCGCCGACCCGTACGCCCGGTCGGCGTCGGTGTCCAGGCGCCTCGGGGTCCGTCATCGCCCTCCCCCTTCCTTCGGCGAGAAACCGGGGAGGCACCCGTGCCCCGGTGCACGGCGATACGGCCCGGGACGGGCGGGTCGTGAAGTATGCCGCCCCCGGACGTTTCGTGCGCCTACACTGCCCGAGCGGTGACGTCGTGAAACATCACCGGCGGCGACCCTGGCGGGCGCTTCGGGTGGTGCCCTCGTAGGCTCGGCCGATGGATGCCACCTTTTTCTTCGACCCCGTCTGCCCGTGGACCTGGCGCGCCTCGCGCTGGCTGGTCACCGTCGCGCAGGCGCGCGGGCTGAGCGTCGAGTGGCGGTCGTTCAGTCTGGCCATCCTCAACGACGGCAAGGTGTCGCCGGAGTTCGCCCCGGTGCTGGCCGCGTCGAGTCGGGCGCTGCGGCTGGTGGAGGCGTTGCACGCGCAGGGCCGCGCCGACGATGCCGGGCGCTTCTACACGGAACTGGGCGCGCGCACCCACGAGGCCGGCGACCCGCTGTCGGTCGAACTGGTGGACGCGGCCGTCGCGGCGGCCGGGCTGGGCGCGGACGCGCCGGCCCTCGACGACGACGGTTGGGACGAGGCGGTACGTGCCTCGCACGCCCTGGCGTACGCCTCGGCGGGTCCGGACATCGGCTCGCCGGTGCTGATGGTGCCGGACGCCGATCGGGGCGTGCACGGGCCGATCTTCACCGAGGTGCCCGGGCTCGACGACGCCCTGACGGTCTGGGACTCGGTGCTGCCGTTGCTGCGGATGCCGGTCTTCCACGAGATCAAGCGCGGTCGCCGCTGACGGTCCGGCGCAGCCGGGCGGGGCGCCGTTGCCGCGGGCGGGCGCGCGACTGGTCCGCGAGCCGGACGCGGAGATCAGTTGGTGGGTGCTGGCCGACCCGAAAGGCAATCAGTTCTGCGCCTTCCCGCCTCGTCTGACCGAGTGAACGGACGATTACTCCGAGCGCCCGGGTGGACTAGCATCGACCTGCGCGTCCGCCACCGTCGTCGACACGCCTCGGCCGACCACGGCCCGCCCGATCGGTTGGTTCTCGCGCGAACCGCCCTCTGCCGATCCACCGGTTGGGCAGGATCGCTTTCACGAGGAGGTGCCGTCGTGCAGGACACCCGCGCTCTCGCCCTGACGTTCGAGGTGAGCGGCCTGCCACCGGTCAAGACCGAGGCGCTGTCCATCTTCGCCGCCGGGCACCGGCAGGCGACGAGGGTCCGCGCCCTGCTCCAGGCGGCCTGCGCCGCGGCCCAGCGCACCGGCTGGACGCCGCTGGACGGGCCGGTCGAGGTCGACCTGACCCTGCGGTGCCCACCGGGGCACCGCACCTCGGACGCCAGCACCCTGCTCGGCGGGGTGTGCGCGGTGCTCCAGGACAAGAAGCGGGTCACCAGCATCGGGCTGGCCCACCTCGGCGTCCTGGTCGACGTCGCGCTCTACGACGACGACCGGCAGATTCGCCGGTTGTCGTACCGGGAGGAGCCCGCGGAGGACTTCTCCTACCAGGTGCGGGTGGCCGCGGTGCCCACCGTGGTTTGACCGACGCCCGCGGTGGGGTACCGCGGACGCCGACGAAGGGAGCGCCGATGTCAGAGCCACATGTCACGTTGGACCCCCGCGATCCCGTGCAGGAGAAGCTGCGCGGTCCGCTGGAGGAGCAGCTGACCTCGGCGTTGCAGGCCGCCGCGGACCGGGTCCGCGCCAGCTACGCCGGAGAGCCGGTCGAGCAGGTCTGTCAGTCGCTGCTGGACGAGACCCGATCCGGCCTGCACCCGGACATCGCGGCCGGCTTCCAGCCCGACATGGACGAGTTCTGCCGGGTGGCCGTGGCGATCGTGCGCGGCGAGGTCGCCTGAACCTGCCCGGCGCTCAGAAGTGCCGAAGCAGCTCGGGGAACTCCTTGAGGCGCAGCACACCGGGGTCGTCGGGGTCGAGTTCGTCGTGTTCGAGCACCCAGGTGTTGTCGTTCGGGATGAAGACGGCGGACATGCCGGCCGCCCTGGCCGGGAGGATGTCCGACTTCGGGGAGTTCCCCACCATCCAGGCGCGTGCCGGGTCGAAGCCGTGTTCACGGGCCAGCCACCGGTAGGTCGCCGCGTTCTTCTCCGGCACGATGTGCGCGGCGTCGAAGTGGTGCAGCAGCCCGCACGCGTCGAGTTTGCGCTGCTGCTCCTCCCGGTCGCCCTTGGTGAGCAGGAGCAGGTCGTACCGGCCGGCGAGGGCGTCGAGGGTGTCCGCGACCCCCGGCATCAGCTCGACCTGGTGGGCGACGAGCGCGGCGGCCAGCTCGTCGATCTCCCGGCGTTCCCGGTCGGTGGCCGGGCGCTCGCGCAACCGTTCCAGGCACTCGGCGAGGCTGCGCAGGAAAACCTTGCTGCCGTAGCCGTGGGCGACGGCGTTGGCGGCCTCGATGTCGTCCAGCACGGCGCGGATCTCGCGGCGGTCCAGGGTGGGGTGGTCCAGCCAGTCCAGGAAGTCGTCGATGACCCGCTCGAAGAGGAGGTTGTTCTCCCAGAGCGTGTCGTCGGCGTCGAAGACGAGCACCGCCGCGTTGTGGCGCTGTGACATCCTGCCCCTCCCGGTCTCCGTGTCCGGCAGACGCTACTGCGGGCCGTCGACCGGGTCAGCCGGTTTTCGCCGCAGGCGGCGGTTCCCGGCGCAGGGTGAGGATGAGATCGGCGACCAGGGCCGTCCAGCCGGTCTGGTGCCAGGCGCCCAGGCCGGCGCCGTTGTCACCGTGGAAGTACTCGGGGAAACAGATCAGGTCCCGCCAGTCCGGGTGGGTCTGGAACAACTGGGCGGCGCCGTAGATCGGCCGCCGGCCCCAGCCGTCCCGGGTGAACAGCGAGATCAGCCGGGCCGAGAGGTCGTCGGCGATCTGTTCCAGGGTGCACTTGCGCCCGGAGCGGGTCGGGTACTCGACCTGAAGGTCGTCGCCGAAGAACGCGGCGTAGTCGCGCAGCGCGCTGATCAGCAGGAAGTTCGTCGGCATCCAGATCGGCCCGCGCCAGTTGGAGTTGCCGCCGAACAGGCCGCTGGTCGACTCCGCCGGCTCGTAGCCGACGCTGAACTCGTGCCCGCCCAGGGTGACCGAGAAGGGCTGGTCCAGGTGGGCCCGGCTGAGCGTGCGCAGGCCATACTCGGAGAGGAACTCGTCCGGGTCCAGCATCCGGGCGAGCAGGCGGACCACCTGCTCCGGAGCGACCATGGACAGCAGCCGCTGCTGCCGGCCGTCCGGACCGATCCGGCGGGTGCCGATCACGGCGGCGTACTCGGGACGCTGGCTGAGGAACCACCGCAGCCGGGCACCCAGCTCGGGCAGGCGGTGCAGGGTACGGGCGGTGAGCCGGGTGGTGGCCGCCAACGGCAGCAGCCCGACCACCGAGCGGACCTTCAGCGGCACCTTGCTGCCGTCGGCCAGCCGCAGCACGTCGTAGAAGAAGGCGTCCTCGTCGTCCCAGAGCCCCTGCTCGTACGCCGCCGCCGCGATGTACGCGAAATGCTCGAAGAACTTGGTGGCGGTGTCCACGTACGCCCGGTCGTGTTCGGCGAGCACGATCGCCATGTCCAGCAGGTTGAGCGCGTACATGGCCATCCAGCCGGTGCCGTCGGACTGTTCCAGCACCCCGGCGACCGGCAGCGCGGCCGACCGGTCGAACGGACCGACGTTGTCCAGCCCGAGGAAACCGCCCTCGAAGACGTTGTTGCCGCCGGTGTCCTTGCGGTTGACCCACCAGGTGAAGTTCAGCAGCAGCTTGTGCATCACCCGGGCGAGGAACTCGTGGTCCCGGCTCCCGTCGATCTCGAACACCTTGAGCGCCGCCCAGGCGTGCACCGGCGGGTTGACGTCGCCGAAGGCCCACTCGTACGCCGGGATCTGCCCGTTGGGATGCAGATACCACTCGCGCAGCAGGAGCAGCAGTTGCTCCTTGGCGAAGCCCGGGTCGACCCGGGCGATGCTCACGCAGTGGAACGCCAGGTCCCAGGCGGCGTACCAGGGATACTCCCAGGGGTCGGGCATGGAGATGACGTCGAAGCTGGTCATGTGCCACCAGGCGCTGTTGCGCCCGTGCCGGCGACCGGCCGGCGGGGGTGTCGAGCCGGGGTCGCCTTCCAGCCACCGCTTGACGTCGAAGTGGTAGAACTGCTTGCCCCACATCAGCCCGGCGATGGCCTGGCGGGCGACCAGGGCCTCGTCCGCACTGGCCGCGGCGGGGATGACGCCGGCGAAGAAGTGGTTCGCCTCGGCCCGCCTCGCCCAGACCACGGCGTCGAAGCCGGCGCCGAGGTCGGATCGCGGTGGGGTCGCGCCGCCGGGTGGCGGTGCGGTCCGGGTCAGCCGCAGCCGGATCTGCCGCTGGCCGCCGGCGGGCACGTCGAGGACGTAGTGCAGCGCGCCCTTGGTTCCCTCGCCCGCCGGGTTGACGGTGGCCGCGCCGGCCACGACGTGGTCGTTGATGCCGTCCTTCGGGTACGGCGACCGGCCCGGCAGCCCCCACAGCCGCTCGGCGTTGGTGTCGTTGTCGCAGAGCAGCGGGGTCGGATCACCGTCGCCGGAGAGCAGGACCTGCCCGAGCACCCAGTGCTCGCCGACCAGCCGGGACCCCTCCCCGACCAGCTTCGGCACCCGGTCGGCGCCGGGCAGACCCCAGGCCCAGGTGTTGCGGAACCACAGGTGCGGCAGCACGTGCAGGGTGGCCGCCTCGTCGCCCCGGTTGGCCACGGTCACCAGGATGCACATGTCGGTCGGGGACGCCTTGGCGTAGTCGACGGTGACCGCCCAGTACCGGTCGTCGTCGAAGACGCCGGTGTCGACCAGCTCGTACTCGGTCTCGTCCCGGCCGCGCAGCGCGTTGACCGCGACCAGCTCGTCATAGGGGAACGCGGCCTGCGGGTAGTGGTACCGCCAGCGCATCCAGGAGTGGGTGGGGGTGGAGTCCTCGTACCACCAGTAGTCCTTGGCGTCCTCGCCGTGATTGCCGCCGTCGCCGCCGAGGCCGAACATCCGCTCCTTGAGGATCGGGTCGTGGCCGTTCCACAGGGCGAGGGCGAAGCAGAAGGTCTGCCGGTCGTCGCAGACGCCCGCCATGCCGTCCTCGTTCCACCGGTAGGCTCTGGACCGCGCGTGGTCGTGCGGGAAGTAGTCCCACGCCGTACCGTGCTCGCTGTAGTCCTCTCGGACCGTTCCCCACGCCCGCTCGGACAGATAGGGGCCCCATGCGCGCCAGTCCTGCTCCCCGGCGTCGGCCTGGGCCAGCCGGAGGCGTTCGGCGTCGGGGAAGGGTGCGTCGGAGGGTGAGCTGTCGGTGAACACCAGCACATCTTGGACGTCGTCGGGGTACTTGACCACAGCGGCCATTGTCGTCGTGTCGTGTTACACCTCGCCGCAGTGGGAGGAAACTAGGTGATCGACATCGGGTTCGGGCCGCAGGTCTGCGCTGATCTGGCCACCGGGACGACCCGGGAGTGGCTGGTGCCGGACGGTCTCGGCGGGTACGCCATGGGTACGGTGAGCGGGTTGCGGACCCGCCGCTACCACGGCCTGCTGGTGACCTCCGGAGAGACCCCGGCCGCCCGGAAGGTGGGGCTGGTCAGCCTGGACCCGGCGGTGCTGCTGCCCTCCGGCGCGCGGGTGCGCCTCGGGGTGCACGAGTGGTCCTCCCGGGTGGTCGACCCGCGCGGCTTCGAGCTGCTGGAACGCTTCGACCTGGTCGACGGGCTGCCCCGCTGGCGGTGGCGGATCGGCGACGTGGTGATCGAGCGGGAGATCGCCATGCTGCCCGGCCGGTCCTGCGTGGCGGTGGTGCACCGGCTGGTCGCGGGCGGGCCGGTCCGGCTGGAACTGAGCGCGGCGTGCACCTGGCGGGACGCGCACGGCGAACGGCGGGCCGACGGCCCGCCGTTGCGGATGGAGCCGGTCGACGACGGCGCGGTGGTCGAGGGCGCGTACCGGCTCTCCGGGCCGGACTGGCGGCCGGAGGGACAGTGGTGGCTGGGGGTGCGCCACCGCGAGGAGGCGGCCCGGGGCCTGCACCCGGAGGAGGACCTGTGGTACGCGGGCCGCTTCGCCGGGTCGCTGGAGCGGCCCGGCGACACGGTGTCGGTACGGGCCTGGGCGCAGGATCTCGGCTCGGAGCCGCCACCGGCGACCGAGGTGGTCGAGGCCGCCCGGCGGCGTAACCGGCAGGTGGTGGCCGCGGCCCGGCCGGCCGACGACGTCGGTGCCACCCTCGCGCTGGCCGCCGACGCGTTCGTGGTGCGCACCGCCACGGGGCCGGACGTGGTGGCCGGGTACCCGTGGTTCGGCGCCTGGTCGCGGGACACGATGACCTCGTACGAGGGGCTGTTTCTCGGCACGGGTCGGGCCGACGAGGGGCGGGAGCTGCTGCGGTCGTACGCGGCGACGCTGTCGGAGGGAATGCTGGCGAACACCGCCGACACCGGGCGGGTGGAGTACAACACCGTCGACGCCACCCTGTGGTTCCTGCACGCGGTGAGCCGGCACGTCACCGTCACCGGCGACACGGATCTCGGTGACGAGCTGCTGCCGGCGCTGCACGAGGTGGTCCGGGCGCACGTGGCCGGCACCCGGTACGGCATCGGGGTCGACCCGGCCGACGGGTTGATCACCCAGGGCGGCACCCCGGGTGCCGCGCTGACCTGGATGGATGCCCGGGTGTACGGGGTGCCGGTGACCCCGCGTACCGGCAAACCGGTGGAGGTCAACGCGCTCTGGGTGAGCGGGCTGGCCGGCCTGGCGGAGCTGACCGAGCTGGCCGGCGGGGACGCCGCCGAGCTGTGGCGGCTGCACGCCCGGGCCGAGGAGGCGTTCGGCAAGCGGTTCCCGGCACCGACCGGCTGGTTGCACGACGTGGTGGACGCGCCGGCCCCGGCGTACCCGCTGGGCGGGGCAGCGCACCACGACGACGACCTGCTCCGGCCGAACCAGCTGCTGGCCTGGTCGCTGCCGTACGCCCCGCTGGCGCCGGAGCCGGCGGTGCTGCGCCGACTGGCGGCCGGGCTGGCCACGCCGTTGGGGCCGCGCAGCCTCTCCCCCGACTGCCCGGAGTTCGCGCCCCGGCACCGGGGCGGGCCGGCGGAACGGGACACCGCCTACCACCAGGGGACCGTCTGGCCGTGGCTGATCGGCCCGTTCGTCGACGCGTACCGGAAGGCCGGACTAGCCACCGATGACCTTTTGGTCGGACTTGTAGGCCATTTGGGGGAGTATGGCCTAGGATCGGTGAGTGAGACGGCTGACGGCACCGCGCCGCACGCCGCCACCGGTTGCCCGTTCCAGGCGTGGTCGGTGGCCGAGCTGCTGCGCGTCCGGAAAGCCGGATAGGCACGCGTTACACACCGGCAATCCCCACGTCTCCGCTGGTTAGCCACCAGTCGGCAGGATTGGCCCGAACCCGGGCCAGGGCGACGGCACCCCCTTCGGTGTCCATCCACGCGTGTCCCGGACACAACTCAAAGGGGGCCGCATGTCACCTGACGCCGACGTGATCGACATCAACCCCGCCCGGCACCAGCGGGTGCTGATGCTCTCCTGGGAGTACCCGCCGGTGCTCGTCGGCGGACTCGGCCGCCACGTCCACGCCCTCTCCGTCGCCCTCGCCGCCGCCGGCCACGAGGTCACCGTCATCACCCGACACGCCGACGGCGCACCCCTGGAGGAATACGCCGACGGCGTACGCATCCTGCGCGCCCCCGAAGACCCCGTCACCTTCCCCCTCGCCACCAACACCCTCCTGGCCTGGACCATGGCCTTCAACCACACCCTCACCCGCACCGCCCTACGCGCCACCGAAACCGGCACCTACGACGTCATCCACGCCCACGACTGGCTCGTCGCCCACACCGCCATCACCCTGCGCGAACACCTCGACATACCACTGGTCACCACCATCCACGCCACCGAAGCCGGCCGACACCAAGGCTGGCTACCCGACGAGATGAACCGCACCATCCACGGCGTCGAACACTGGCTGACCAGCGAATCCGGCCGAATCATCGCCTGCTCCGGCTACATGGGCCAGGAGGTCGGCGCGCTGTTCGGGGTGGACGCCGACCGCATCGACGTGGTGCCCAACGGCGTCGAGCCGCAGCGCTGGCGGGTGCCCTCCTCGGCGGTCGCCTCGGCCCGGGCCCGCTTCGCCGGCGACGGCCCACTGGTCACCTTCGCCGGTCGGCTGGTGTACGAGAAGGGCGTGCAGCACCTGCTCGCCGGCCTGCCCCGGCTGCGGGAGCGGCACCCGGGGCTGCGCGCGGTGATCGTCGGTGACGGCCCGTACCGGTCGGCACTGGAGGCCGAGGTGCACCGGCTCGGCCTCGGGGGCATGGTCAGCATGCCCGGCTTCCTCGGCGGCACCGACCTGCCCGCGGTGATGGCCGCCTCGGACTGCTTCGCGGTGCCGAGCATCTACGAGCCGTTCGGCATGGTCGCGCTGGAGGGCGCCGCCGCCGGAGCACCCCTGGCGGTGGCCCGCACCGGCGGGCTGGCCGAGATCGTCGAGCCCGGCGTCACCGGAGTGACCTTCGCCCCGCAGGACCCCGACGGGCTCAGCGAGGCCGTCGACGCGCTGCTGTCGGACCGGGACCGTGCCCGGCTGCTCGCCCGCCGGGCCCGGGACATGGTCCGCGAGCAGTACGGCTGGTCGGCCATCGCCCATCGGACCGCGGCCAGTTACGCGGCGGCGATCGCCGGGGACTCGGCCTTCACCGCAGCCCGGGCCGAGCTGCGGATGACCGTCGGCCGGACCGTCTCGCCGACCCCGCAGGGCAACCTGCTCGCCGCCGCCGGCCTGCGCTGACCGCGGCGCCCGCGGAGTCGATCGGTCCCGCCGGCCGGGCGGGGTGGCCGGGCGGGGTGGACTCCGATTGCGGCAGGTGGGTGGATCAGCGCCCGGGGGAGGGCGCACTTCGGCGCAACCGGAGTCGATCACACCGAACGACACAGCCGCCGGCCCCAGCGGGCCGGCGGCGGTGTCGGGTGCGGACCGGGTGGGGTCAGCGCTCGGAGATCGGGGCGTAGTCCCGCTCGGCGGCGCCGGTGTAGAGCTGCCGCGGCCGGCCGATCTTGGTCTCCGGGTCGTTGATCATCTCGCGCCACTGGGCGATCCAGCCGGGCAGCCGGCCCAGGGCGAACAGCACCGTGAACATCTTGGTCGGGAAGCCCATGGCCTTGTAGATCAGGCCGGTGTAGAAGTCCACGTTCGGGTAGAGCCTGCGAGAGACGAAGAAGTCGTCGGCGAGCGCGATCTCCTCCAACTGCACCGCGATGTCCAGCAGCGGATCCGGCTTGGCCATCCGGCCCAGCACGTCCTGGGCGGCCTTCTTCACGATGGCGGCGCGCGGGTCGTAGTTCTTGTAGACCCGGTGGCCGAAGCCCATCAGCTTGACGCCGTCCTGCTTGTCCTTCACCTTCCGGACGAATGCCTGCACGTCGCCGCCGTCGGCGGCGATCTTCTCCAGCATCTCCAGCACGGCCTGGTTCGCGCCGCCGTGCAGGGGCCCGAACAGGGCGTTCACGCCCGCCGAGACCGAGGCGAAGAGGTTGGCGTTGCTGGAGCCGACCAGCCGTACCGTGGAGGTCGAACAGTTCTGCTCGTGGTCGGCGTGCAGCACGAACAACATGTCCAGCACCCGGGCCATCACCGGGTCGACCTCGTACGGCTCCGCCGGCACACCGAAGGTCAACCGCAGGAAGTTCTCCACGTAGCCCAGCGCGTTGTCCGGGTACAGCAGCGGCTGCCCGATCGCCTTCTTGTAGGCGTACGAGGCGATGGTGGGGACCTTCGCCATCAGCCGTACCGTGGACATCTCCACGTGCCCGGAGTCGAACGGGTCCAGACTGTCCTGGTAGAAGGTGGAGATGGCGCTGACGGCCGAGGAGAGCACGGCCATCGGGTGCGCCTCGCGCGGGAAGCCGTCGAAGAACCGGCGCATCTCCTCGTGCAGCAGCGAGTGCCGGCGGATCCGCTCGCTGAAGTCGGTCAGCTGCTGCTGGCTCGGCAGCTCGCCGTAGATGAGCAGATAGGAGACCTCCAGAAAGGAACTCTTCTCGGCCAGTTGCTCGATCGGGTAGCCGCGGTACCGCAGGATGCCCGCGTCGCCGTCGATGTAGGTGATCGCGGACGAACAGGACGCGGTGTTGACGAAGCCGGGATCGTAGGTGGTCATCCCGGTTTCCTTCAGCAGCTTGCTCACCCCGATGCCCGAGGGGCCCTCGACCGCGTCGTTCACCGGCATCGAGAGCTGCCCACCGGGGTGATCGAGCTTGACTTCCGACATGTGGTTCCTCGCTTCGCCGGCGAATCTTCCTTGAATTGCCTTCGCTTCTACCGTATTCGCGGCTTCCGGGACACCGCCCGTCGTGGGTCGGTGGTGAGGTATGCGTCACCTCATTCCCGACCCGAAGGATCGGAAACCCTGGTCGGTACGGGCGAATCCGACGATGACGGACGTCGGGGAGGAAGGGATCAGTCGACTGCCAACCGGCGCAGGCCGCCGCCGTCGGGATCGATCCGGTACAGGTCCAGCCGGTTGGCGCCGGCCCGGAACAGGTGGTCGTCGGGGAGGAAGGCGGCGAAGCGGCGACCCCCCTCGTCCTGCGGCACCGCGGGCACCACCGCGCCGATCGTGCCGTTGACCGCGACCGCGAGCAGCGTGCCGTCGGGCACCTCGGGCGACACGCTGCCCCACACCAGGGCTGGCAGTTCGCCCGCGGCCGGATCGACGGCGTCGAAGGCCGCCCGGTTGTGCACCCGGGCCCGTCCGCCGATGGGACGCTGGGCGACCGTCGTGCCGAGCAGCGGATGCGGTTTCGGGTCCGGCGGTCGGGTCGGCAGCCCACCACGCAGCGTCAACGGCTGGCCCGGCCGGTCGTAGAAGACCTTCTCGGTACGCTCGCGCGGCGCCTGCCGCGCCGACCTGCCGTCCATCTGCCAGGGGATCCGCACGTGCACCTCGTCGGCGATCGTGGGCAGCAGGTCGACATGCTCCCAGTTGCGGTCGTCGACCCGGCCCGCCCGCTGGCCGGGCGTCTTCACGAACGTCGGCACCCAGGCCACCTCGCCGGCGGCGTGGTTGATCGCCCCCAACCCGCGCCCCTGCCAGTCACGCTGGAAGCTGACCCCGTGGTCGGCGGTGAGCACGAGCAGTGCCCGGTCGTACAGGCCGGTGGCGCGCAGGGTCCGGAGCGTCTCGCCGACCAGCCGGTCGGTGTAGGCCAGTTGGGCCAGGTGCCGGGCCCGGGCCAGTTCGGCCCAGCCGGCGCCCTGGTTGGACAGGTCCTCCGGGGCGTCGTAGCGGGCCCCCGACGGCAGGTACACCCACGGCGCGTGCGGCATCAACAGGTGCAGGAAGTGCAGGGTGGGGCGGCTGGACGGACGCAGCCCGGCCAGGAAGCTGGTGAACCGGGCGGGCTGGTTGTCGTCCAGGCTGTCCCAACGGAACTTCGGGTCGTCCGGGACCGGCTCGGCGGCGTCCAGACCGGCCTCGGCCGCGGTCCGTTCCCGGTAGGACTCCTGCGGATCGACCCGGCTGTCCACCGGAGCGGCCAGGCGACGCAGCAGCTTACCGCTCTCCCGTACCAGTACACCCAGGCCGTGCTCCGGGGTGACCGGCTGGTCGCAACGACTCGGTGGGCAGAGTCGGGTGATGCTCTCCTCGGCGCGGATGTCGTACAGGCCGCCGAGGACGGTGAAGAGGTTGTCCGGGTACTGCGCGTAGTGCGGGGCGTACGACTGGGCCGGATAGCGGCCGGTGAGCATGGCCGGCAGCGCGTACGGCGTCCAACCGCTGACCCCGGTGGCGTTGCGGTACCAGGTCGAGCCGGCCGCCAGCTCGGCGAAGTGCGGGTAGCGGGTGGCGTCGATCCGGCCGTCCGGGCCGAGCAGGGAGACCAGCGGCAGTTCGTCGAGGACGATCAGCACCACCGGCGGGTGCTCCCCCGGCCCGACCACCCCGGCCGCCCCGCTGTGCGCCCGGGGTAGCACCACCGCCGAGGCGGGCGAGGCGAACAGGAACAGCGCCACGAAGACCGGCGGGCCGATCGCGGCGACCCGCAGCACCCGCCCGGCCGCCCGCCACCGTCGGTACGCCGCCGCCCCGGCGACGCCGGCCACCCCGGCGGCCACCAGCAGTGGCGCCCCACGCAGCGGCGTGACCTGCCGGCCGACCTGCACGGAGAGCGCGGCGAGCAGGAGCCCCACGACGGCGGTGTGCGCCGCCGTCCGGACCCGTACGCCGGCCAGCCGGGTGGCCAGGCCGAACGCCGCGACCAGCACGGTGGGCAGGACGGCGATCAACCCCACCAGCACCAGCACGTCGCCGGGCGCTGCCCGGTGGAACAGGAAGAAGTCCGGGCTGCGGCCGAGCACGTCGAGCAGCGGCTGGGTGACCACCAGCCCCACCAGGGCGCTCACCTCCAGCAGCCGGCGCAGCTCGGCCCGCCAGCCGCCCGGCGACGGTGGCGGCTGCCCCGGCCGTACGTCGGCCGGGCATGGCGGCGCGGCGGCGGTGAGGGTACGGTCAGCCACCCGCGACCACCTGGTAGAGCGTGCGGGTGCCCGAGGGCAGCTCCCGCTGGCGCTCGACCCGGCAGTGCGCGGCGAGCAGCCGCTCGAAGACGTCGCGGCGGTACTCGGGGAAGAGGCCGTCCGGCTTGTTGGCCAGCAGCCGGCATGCCATGGGGTCGTCGGGGTGAACGAACTCCACCACCAGCCGGCCGCCGGGGCGCAGGAAGCCGAGGAGCTGGTCGACGACCTGGCCCAGCGGGACGTTGCGGCCGATGGCCAGGTGGTGCACCACGGCGAGGGCGAGCACCACGTCGGCGTGGGCCCGGGTGGCGAAACCGGCCCGTTCGACGCCACCCCACCCGCCGCCCGGGGACGGGTCGGCCAGGTCCATCACCAGCGGCAGGATCCGTCGGTCGCCCTCGGCGCGCAGCGCCCCGTACAGGGCGTCGGCCACCGCCGGGTCCTGTTCGACGGCGACCACCGCGGCGGCGTGGCGGGCGGCGATCCGGGCGTACCGGCCGTCGTTGGCGCCGAGGTCGAGCACCAGGCGAGGGGTGCCGGCGGCCTGCACCGCCGTCTCGACGAAGTGTTCCTTCTCCGCCCGGTCCTGGGCGCTGTAGCTGCAGGTGCGTTGGTAGTCCACCCAGTGGCTGGGCGCCTCGCGCCGGTCCAGGCGGCGGACCAGCTTCTCCAGGCCCCGGACGGTGGCCAGTGCCAGCTCGCGGGAGTAGCCGGCGGAGCGGAGCTGGGCGCGCACGTCGACGCTGCTCGCCCGGGCGTGGCGCTGCTGCATCGCGCCGTGCAGGTGGACGTGGGTCGGCACGCCGGGCAGCAGGCGCCGGGCGCCGCGGAAGAGGCGGCGCATCTGGTCGGGCTCGATGCCGTCGACCCGGGACCGCAGCCAGGGCTGGAAGTCCAGGCCGAGATGGGCCTCAAGCAGCAGCGGGTAGAGCAGGGTCTGGCAGAACTGTCGGTAGCCGGCCCACGGTTCGCCGTCGACCAGCGGCGTGAAGGAGCCGACGTCGATGAAGACCGGACTGGCCCCCCGCCACTGCAGGTTGTACGCCGAACCGTCCTTGGTGGTGAAGCCGGCCGGCAACGCCCGGCGCAGGATCTCCAGGTGTAGCAGCGCCGCGTCGCGGAGCATGCCGAACGACCACTCGTACGGGTGGGAGACGAACGGGATGCGCTCGTGGCGCAGCACAGCGGCCCAGCCGGGCAGCACCGCCGGTTCGACCTGCTCGGTGCCGCACACCTTGCCCTCGGCGAGCAGCCCGGTGAAGAACGTGCTGTCGGCCAGTGCGGCCCAGTGGCGGGCGGCCTGCGGGTCGAGCCCACGCAACACCTGCCCGGCGGCGTGGAACACCCGGTTCGCCGGGTCGCGGAAGGAGCCGGGATCGGCCCGGATCCCGAGGTCGGAGCTGGTCATCGGTGAGGCTTCAGCCGCGGTCGGTGGGCTGCCGCCGGAAGCGGTCAACCAGCCGGCGCCAGTAGAGCTTGCCGGCGACGGCCGCCCCGGCGACCCCGCCGACGACCGCCTGCACGATCAGGCTGCCGGACCCCGCGTCCAGGTAGGCCAGGTGCATCACCAACCGCTCCCTTCCTTCGCCGTTGTCATCCCGGCGTCAGGCACGCCTGTATGCGGCATTTAGACCGTTGACGCCGGAGTTGTTCCTTTGCCACCGTACGTGGTCGGCGGCTCTCGCGGGGCCACACCGGCCACCGTCCGACCGATTCGTTCACCGACGCCCGTCCACGCACCGGCCTGCGGGCAGCGGTAGGCGGTGCGGCACCAACCGGACGGCTACGGCGACGGGACGCCGGCGCCCCCCGCAGCCGCCGCCAGGGCGCCGGTCAACCAGGCAGCAACCGGGTGGGTGGGACGCCGGCCAACTCGCGAACGTCGCGGGTGAGGTGGGCCTGGTCGGCGTACCCGCTGCGGGCCGCCACGTCGGCCCACGGGACGCCGGCGCGGGCCAGCGCCAACGCCCGGCGCATCCGCAGGATGCGGGCGAGGGTCTTCGGGCCGTACCCGAAGAGGGCCTGACTGCGCCGGTGCAGGGCACGCGGGCCGAGGCCGACATCGGCGGCGGTCGCGGCGACGCTCGCCCCGGCGGCGAGCGAGGCGGCGATCCGGCAGCCCATCGGGTCCGGCCCACCCGCGGCGACCAGCCGGTCGACGGCCACGGACTCCAACGCGGCGGCGCTCGGCCGGTCGCCCAGCCGCTCGGCGGCCTCGCCCGCCGCCCGGCCCCAGAGCGCGTCGAGCGGCACCCGGCGGTCCCGTAGCACGTCGGCGGGGACGCCGAAAACCGCCGGGCCGGTGCCGGGCGGCAGGCGCAGGCCCAGCCACCGCTCCCCCGGCACACAGCGGGGGATGTGGGCCGTCCGGTCCGGCCCCGCCACCAGCAGCCCGGACCGAGGTGACCAGAGCAGATCCAGACAGCCGTCCGGCAGCACCCTGATCGGCGCCGCACCCGGACGGCTCCGGCTGGCCCACATCACCGCCCCGGCGATCCGGCCGGCTCGACACTCCCGGTACACGCCGCCCACCCTGCCACGGCCCTACGACGGCCGACCGCGCCGGCACGGGGACGAGGGTCAGGGCAGGGGATGTCCGGCTCCGGGCAGGCGGACCGTGAAGACGGTGTGCCCGGGCCGGCTCCGGACCTGGACGCTTCCGCGGTGCGCCTCCACCACCGCCGCCACGATCGCCAGACCGAGCCCGGTGCTGCCGTGCTCACGGGACCGGGAACTGTCCGCTCGGGCGAAGCGCTCGAACACCTCGTCCTGCAACTGCGGTGGGATGCCCGGTCCGTCGTCGGCGACGCTGATCTCCACGCCGTCGGTCACGGCTGCCAGCCGGGTGGTGACCGTGGTGCCGGGCGGGGTGTGCACCCGCGCGTTGGCCAGCAGGTTCGCCACCACCTGGTGCAGCCTGGTGGCGTCGCCGGGCACCTGCAGCGCCTCGTCGGGAAGGTCAAGCTGCCAGCGGTGCTGCGGCCCGGCGGCGTGCGCGTCGCTGACCGCGTCGAGGATCAACGCGGTCAGCTCGACCGGTTCGACCGCGAGGGGCCGACCGGAGTCCAGGCGGGCGAGCAGCAGCAGGTCGTCGACGAGCCCGGTCATCCGGGTGCTGGCCGACTCGACCCGGCGAAGCGCGTGGGCGACGTCCGGCGGCACCTGGTCCCGGCCGCGCCGGGCGAGCTCGGCGTAGCCGCGGATCGCGGCCAGCGGGGTACGCAGCTCGTGGCTGGCGTCGGCGACGAACTGGCGTACCCGGGTCTCGCTGGCCTGCCGGGCGGCCAACGCGTCGGCGACGTGCCCCAGCATCCGGTTGAGCGCCGCCCCCACCTGCCCGACCTCGGTGCGCGGGTCGGTGTCGGCCTCGGGCACCCGCACCGACAGGGCGACCTCGCCCCGGTCCAGCGGCAACTCGGCGACCCGGGCCGCGGTGGCGGCGACCCGGTTCAGTGGGCGCAGCGTGGCGCGCACGATGAGCAGCCCCAGGCCGCCGGCGACGAGCAGCCCGGCGGTGGCGATGGCAGCCTGGGCCGCGACCATCTGCCGGACCAGCTCCTGCACCCCGGCCAGTGGGATCGCGAAGACCAGCACGTCGCCGCCGGTCAGCGGCCGGGCGACCGCCCGGTAGTCGCCCCGGTCGCCGAGGTCGACGGTGTGCGGCCGTCCATCGGTGGGCAGGGTGGCCAGCGCGGCGACCTGGTCGGCGGCGACGGCCTCGGCGGGGCCGCTCGGGGTACGGATGCGCGCGGACGCGACGGCACCACCGGCAACCCGCGCGCTGATCGACTCGGCGGGAAACCCGGGTGGCGGGTCGGGTCGAAGCTGCCATGGCGATGAATCCGGCTTCGGCGCCTCGCCCCGTGGGCGGTTCCACGGAAACGGCCCGCCGCGCGGCCGGTCACCCTGGGCGAGCTGGTTGTCGACCTGTTCAACCAGAAACTGGCGCAACGCCACCGTGGTCAGCCCGCCGATGCCGACGCTGACCAGGGCGAGCAGCGCCACCACGGCCAGCACCAGGCGACGGCGCAACGACCAGCCGGTCGGCACCCGGCGCCACCGGCCGATCAGGTCACTCCGCGGGCTTGAGGACATACCCGGCGCCGCGCAACGTGTGGATCATCGGGGGCCGGCCGACGTCGATCTTCTTTCGCAGGTACGAGATGTACAGCTCCACGACGTTGGCCTGTCCGCCGAAGTCGTAGTTCCAGACCCGGTCGAGAATCTGCGCCTTGCTCAGCACCCGGCGCGGGTTGCGCATCAGGTACCGCAGCAGCTCGAACTCGGTGGCGGTGAGGGTGATCAGGTCACCGCCGCGGCGTACCTCGTGGCTGTCCTCGTCGAGGCTGAGATCACCGACGGTGAGCACCGCCTCCTCCCGGCTGGCGATCGCGAAGCCGGACCGGCGCAGCAGGGCGCGCAGCCGGGCGATCACCTCCTCCAGGCTGAACGGCTTGGTGACGTAGTCGTCGCCGCCCACGGTCAGCCCCGCGACGCGGTCCTCCACCGCGTCCCGGGCGGTCAGGAAGAGCACCGGCACGGTCGGGGCCTGCTCGCGCAGCCGCCGCAGCACCTGGAAGCCGTCCAGGTCGGGCAGCATCACGTCGAGCACCACCGCGTCGGGCTGGAACTGCCGGGCCGCGCTCACCGCGGCCATCCCGCCGCCGGCGCTGCGCACCTCCCAGCCCTCGTAGCGCAGCGCCATCGCCAGCAGGTCGGTCAGCGTCGGCTCGTCGTCGACCACCAGCACCCGGACCGGCCCGCCGTCGGGGCGACGCAGTTCGATCCGGTGCCGTGCTGCCTGCCCTTCCATCACCATGTCCCCATCGTGCGTGGCGCGGCTTGCACCGGCCTGTGGCTATCCTGTGCGCCCGCTGTGCGATCAGGATGGCCCGGTCGCGCCGGACGGCGCTACTCGCCGACGCCAAGAGGGTAGGTGCGCACGAAACGCATGGTCCAGGGGCCGGTGCCGGCGCGGGCCTGCCGGGCGTAGAGGTGGTCCGGGCCGGCACCGCCGGCCGGCTGGTCGCCGTCCGGGTGCCGCAGGATCCACTGGGCGGGCGGCTCGCCGTTAGCGTCCGCGGGTAGCTCGCGGAGCAGCCCGTCGGCCGGCCCACCGACGAAGCGTACGGCCACCTCATCCATCCGTGCCCCCTGTCCGCGCCCGCCTCGGCCAGGTAGGCCGGGTGCCCCGGCTGGCAAGGTACCGCACGGCGTGTTCCGGGCGGGGGTTGCTGAGGAAGAAGGTTTGTCCAGCTCGCGCCCAGGGTACCGGCTGCGGAACGCCGACCGCGGAAGACGTGACGAGGCACGAGACGGACGGGAGCGGGTCGATGAGGACGCTGGCCGGGCGGTACGAGCTCGAACAGCGCATCGGCGTGGGCGGCATGTCCGAGGTGTGGCGCGCGCACGACCTGGTGCTGGACCGGCCGGTGGCGGTGAAGCTGATATCGCCCGAGCGGCACGGCGAGGAGAGTTCGGTGGCGCGGATCCGGGCCGAGGCGCGCTCGGCGGCCCGCCTGGTGCACCCCAACGTGGCCAGCGTGCACGACTTCGGCACCGCCTCCACGCCGGACGGGCAGGAGGCACCGTATCTGGTGATGGAGTTGGCCGAGGGAGAGACGCTCGCCGTGCACCTGCGCCACGGGCCGCTGGACTGGCGCATCGCGGTGCGGGTCTGCGCCGAGGTCGCGGCGGCGCTGGCGGCCGCGCACGCGCACGGCATCGTGCACCGCGACGTCAAACCCGCCAACGTCATGCTGACCCCGTGCGGGGTCAAGGTTCTCGACTTCGGCATCGCCACGCCGGCCGGCGCGGCCGACGAGGCCCCGGACGGGATGGTGGTGGGCACGCCGGCGTACCTGGCTCCGGAGCAGTTCGACCGGCAGCCGGCCACCCCCGCCGCCGACATGTACGCACTCGGCGTCCTGCTCTACTACGGGCTCACCGGGCGGCTGCCGTACGCGGCCGGTACGACCGCGACCCAACTGGTGGGGGCCCGCCGTCGGGTGGTGCCCGAGCCGCTGCCGCCGGTCGAGGGGCTGCCTGCGGAGGTCGCCGACCTGTGCCGATGCTGCCTGGCCGAGAATCCGACCCGCCGGCCGACCAGCCTGATGGCCGCGTTGCTGCTGGCCGAGGCGGTGGACGCCCGGGTGTACGTGCCGATGCTGGCCTCGGTGCCCCGGCCCCGTTCCGCGCCGATTTCGCCGTGGAGCCAGCGGGCCGCCACCGAGGTCACCGAGGCGGTCGCCCTCGACGAGCGGTCCCGTCCGACCTGAGCCGCGCGTCGGCGGTGCGTTTCACCGGATCGAGGTCGGGAACGCCGGCCGGTGAGTGACGGGAGGAACGCCATGCCGGATCCGAGTTCCTGGCTGCACGAGGCCACCGCGACCGCGGGCGGCGGTCATGTCCGCACCGAGGACGGCGGCTTGTCCACGGCGCTGGCGTCACCGCTGGCGCCGCACTGCACGGGCCTGACTCCGGAGCAGTTGTTGGCCGCCGCGTTCGCCTCCTGCCTGCACCACGCGGCGGTGGAGGTGGCCGGGGAGATCACCGACGAGGCGCACACCGTCCAGGTCACCGCGGAGGCGAAGCTCGGCCGTGACGACGACGGCCGCTACCACGCCGATGTGCGTGCGTCGATCTCGTCGGCGGGGCTGAGCCGCGAGCAGTTGGCCGATCTGGTCGCGCACGCCGACCGGATCTGGCCCTTCTCCAGCGGGGACGCCAGCCGGCACCGGTTGACGGTGACGCCCGCCGACAACGGCCGGCGCTGAGGCAGCGCTCACCGCGCCGACGGCCGGGGCTGCCGGCCGTCGGCCCGCGGGCGGGTGGGACATCGGCGCCCCGGCCGGCGGACACCCATTCGGCGGTACGGACCGACCAGTTCACCCGAACGGAGGAGGGTGCAGAGTCGGCGTCCGGCAGCGGAGAACCTCGGCGATCGGTCTACATAAAGAGGTAAATATCCGACAGATGGCAACTGCGTCATAGGTTGCCTTCGTGGTGAGGCACGGTAATTGCCCACCCTGATCATGGCAAACTGTGGCGCATGCCACCAATAGCCCCGGTGGCAGCCGGCGTTGAGGTCTCTAGCCTCGGCGAGTGCCTGCCGACCACTCCCCTGAGCAGCAGCAGACCCATACCCGCAGGGTTACCCGTCCGGCCGACGCCCCATCCGACGAACGGAGGATCGGCCGACACCGGGCCCCGGAACCGCCCCGACGCGGTGCCCGCGCCCTGCTGACGGCCGTTCCCGTCCGGCTCGCCCTCGCCGGCGGCGTGACCTGCTGCCTGGGCCTGGTGGTGTACGCCGGCGGCGACGACGGCGACCAGCGCGCGGAGCCGGTCCACGAGATGCTCGCCGACCGCGCCCTGGCCGACGAGCGGGCGTCCCGCTCCCAGGAGCGGGACGCCTCCCCGCTCAACCTCCCGGCCACCGGCCCGCCACCGGC
>NZ_SMJY01000240.1:0-8406 GCF_004348355.1 Micromonospora sp. KC721
GGGCGGGGGCGTAGGGCGGTGGCGGCAACCAGCAGGAGCGCTGCGCCGAACATGGCCGTGCCGATGACGTTGACCTGCGGCGGAATGCCGCGCTGGGCGGCACCCCAGACGTACATCGGGAAGGTCACGGTGGTGCCGGCGTTGAAGTTCGTGACGATGAAGTCGTCGAAACTCAACGAGAAGGCCAGCAGCGCGGCGGCGACGATGCCGGGCCACACCAGCGGCAGGGTCACCAGCCGGAATGTGTGCCACTCGCTGGCGTAGAGGTCCATCGCGGCCTCCTCCAGCCGCCGGTCCATCCCGGCGAGCCGCGCCTTGACGGTGACGACCACGAACGACACGCAGAACATGACATGCGCGACGACGACCGTCCAGAACCCCTGCGGCACGCCGGCGGAGACGAACAGGGCGAGCAGCGAGGTACCCAGCACCAGTTCCGGCGTGGCCATCGGCAGGAAGATCAGCAGGTTCATCGCGGAACGACCGCGGAAGCGCTGCCGGACCAGGGCGAACGCCATCAGCGTGCCGAGCACCGTGGCGACCACGGTGGCAACGACGCCGATCTGCACGCTGCGCAGCACCGCCTCGCACATGCCCGGGGTGGCGCAGGGGCGACGCCAGTTGTCCAGGGTGAACTCGTGGAAGTCGTACGACAGCCGGCTCGACGGGCGGTTGAACGACAGGCCGGCGACCACCGCGACCGGCAGCGCGAGGTAGCCGAGCACCAGCAGGGCGACGAGCATCGTCCAACGGTCGGCCAGCCACCTCCCGAGGCGGGTCATCGCCACACCTCGTCGGTGCCGGCCCGTCGCAAGTAGCCGACAACCACCGCGAGGATCGCCGCCATCAGCAGGAACGACAGCGCCGCCCCCTGCGGGTAGTCCAACCGGACCAGGAAGGCCGAGTCGATGACGTTGCCGACCATGTACTCGTTCGGGCTGCCGAGCAGTTCCGCGTTGATGTAGTCGCCGGTGGCGGGGATGAAGAACAGCAGCGTGCCGGCGATCAGGCCGGGCATCGACAGCGGCAGGGTGACCCGTCGGAACGTCTGCGCACCACTGGCGTACAGGTCGCCGGCCGCCTCCAGCAGCCGGTGGTCCAGCCGCTCCAGACTGGCGTACAACGGCAGCACCAGCAACGGCAGGAAGTTGTACGTCAGGCCGAGCACCACCGCGACCGGGGTCGCCAGCAGCCGGCCGTTCGGGCCCAGCAGGTGCACGTCGCGCAGCAGCCCGACCAGCCAGCCATGGTCGGACAGAATGGTCTTCCAGGCCAGGGTGCGCACCAGGAAGCTGGTGAACATCGGGGCGACCACGCAGACCAACAGCAGGTTCTTCCACCGGCCGGCCTTGCGCGCGATCGCGTACGCCAGCGGGTAGCCCAGCAGCAGCGCCAGCGCCAACGCCGCTGCGGCGTAACCGAAGGAGCGGGCCAGCTGCGGCCAGTACGCCTGCAACACCGCCGGGTAGTTACCGAACGCCCAGGTCAACGCGTACCCGGTGGAGAGCGAGCCGGTGGGGTCGTAGAGGCTGGCCGCCCCCAGCTGCAACAGGGGCACGACGAAGAAGACGCCCAACCAGGCCGCCCCGGGCAGCACGAGCAGGTACGGCAGCAGCCGACGGCGGGCCGACGTGGTCGGCGGGCTCACGACGACACGGGCGTCGGCTCGTCGCGCAGCCCCGCGCCGCGGTCCGCCGCGCCGGGTTCGCGGGGCAGCAGGAACGCGTGCCGGGGATCCCAGTGCGCCAGCACCGACGCACCGACCGGGAACCGTCGGCCAAGCCCGTTGTTCGCCGCGAACGCGGCCAGTTCGCCGCCCCAGCCGGTGCGGATCAGGTACTGGGTGCTCACCCCGACGTTGGAGGCGTCGGTGACCACACCGTCGAGGTGCTGGTGTCCGTGGGGCACCTGGTCGGCGGAGCCGGCCAGATGCAGCTTCTCCGGGCGTACCCCCAGGTAGACCGCGCCCCGGTCGGACCGGGCGCGGTCGGCGGGCAGGGAGAACCGCGCGCCGTGGGCGGTGACCGGCACGTCGGTGCCGACGCGGCCCGGGGCCTCGGCGGCGAGCAGGTTGGACCGGCCGAGGAAGGTCGCCACGAAGGCGGTGGCCGGGAACTCGTAGCTGTCGGCCGGAGCGCCGAGCTGCTCGATCCGGCCGGCGTTCATCACCGCGACCGTGTCGGCCATGGTCATGGCCTCCTCCTGGTCGTGGGTGACGTGCACGAAGGTGACGCCGACCTCGGTCTGGATCCGTTTCAGCTCGAGCTGCATCTGCCGGCGCAGCGTCAGGTCGAGCGCGCCGAGCGGCTCGTCCAACAGCAGCACCTGCGGATGGTTGACCAGCGCTCTGGCCAGCGCGACCCGCTGCTGCTGCCCGCCGGAGAGCTGGGCGGGCCGGCGCCGGCCGTGGCCGTCGAGTCGCACCAGCGACAGCATCCGCCGAACCTGCTCGTCGACCGTGCGGATGCCGCGCCGGCGCAGCCCGAAGGCCACGTTCTCGGCAACATCCAGGTGCGGGAAGAGGGCGTAGCTCTGGAACACGGTGTTCACCGGCCGCTGGTACGGCCGCAGCCGGGTGATGTCGCGGTCGCCGAGCAGCACCTGCCCGCCGGTCGGCTCCTCCAGGCCGGCGACCATGCGCAGGGTGGTGGTCTTACCGCAGCCGGACGGCCCGAGCAGGGCGAAGAAGGAGCCCTGGGGGACGGTCAGGTCAACGTCGTCGACGGCGGTGAGGGCACCGAACCGCTTGGTGAGGTTGGCCAGCCGCAGGTCGCCGGCCGGTGACTCCTGCCGCATCCCGGTCACGCCCCGATGACCTGCTGGAACCGGGACTCGTACGCCCTCTCCTGCTGGTCGTCGAGGGTCATGAAGACGGTGGCCTTCCGCAGCAGGTCCTCGCCCGGGAAGATCAGCGGATTGGTGGCCAGCTCGGGGTCGATCTTTTCCATCTCGGCCTGCGCCCCGCGAACCGGGCAGATGTAGTTGACGTACGCGGCGAGCCGGGCCGCGACCGCGGGCTCGTAGTAGTAGTTGAGCAACGCTTCGGCGTGGCCCTTGTGGGAGGCCCGGTTCGGCACCAGCGTGTCGTCGCTGTACAGCAGCAGGCCCGACTCGGGCGGGACGAACCGGATCTTCTCGTTCTCCCCGGAGAGCTGGATGACGTCGCCGGACCAGGCCACGCAGGCGGCAATGTCCCCCCGAGCCAGCTCGGGGGCGTAGTCGTTGCCGGTGAACCGGCGGATCTGACCGGAGTCGACGGCCTTCTTGAGCTTGGCGAGCGCGTCGTCGAACTGGGCGGAGGTGAACTTTGCCGGGTCGTGACCGTTGGACTGCAACAGCAGGCCCATGGTGTCGCGCATCTCGCTCAGGGCGGTCACCCGGCCCTTGAGGTCGGGGCGGGTGAGCAGCTCGTCGACGGTGCGGATCTCGCTGGTCACGCTGCCGTTGTAGGCGAGGCCGGCGAGGCCCGCCTGCCAGGGGACGGCGAGCCGGTTCTCCGGGTCGAAGGAGCGGCCGCGCAGCGACGGCAGCAGGTTCGCCGACACGTTGGGAATCTTCGCCGGGTCGAGCTGCTGGATCCAGCCGAGCCGGATCATCCGGGCGGCCATCCAGTCGCTGAGGACGATGATGTCCCGGTCGATGCTCCGACAACTGGCCAGCTGCTGCTGCACCTTGCCGAGGAACTCGTTGTTGTCGTTGATGTCCTCGGTGTAGGTGACCTGGATGCCGGTCCGGGCGACGAACGTGTCCAGGGTCGGCCGCTTCGACGGGTCGGACTCGTCGACGTCCAGGTACTGCGGCCAGTTCGAGAAGGTGAGCTTCTGCTCCGCCGTGGAGCGGTCCTCGCTGCGGCAGCCCGTCTCGGTCTGGGTCGCCGCCCTGGTGCCGCAGCCGGCGAGGGTGCCGCCCGCAGCGAGCAGGGCGGCCGCGCCGGTGAGCAGTCCACGCCGGCGCAGCGGTTGCGAGGGGACGCGCATGCGGCGACTCCCGGGGGTCGTCCGTCGGCGGCGAGGGCTGCGCGCCAACGGGAGGTGATCTGCCAAGGACGACTGATCTTGGCATGGGGCACGCCAGCGGGTACAGCGGCTGCGCTACGGCGGTGCGGACCGTGGCGGTGGGCGGCTCCAGCACCGGCGAGGGGAGTCAGCCCGTCAGACCGCGCACGACGACGTCGGTGGTGACCACCTGGCCGAGCAGACCTATCCCTTCCAGGGTCACCCGGTGCATCTCGTCGGTCGCCGCGGCGCAGGCGTCGGAGACGACCGCCATGCGGTACCCGTGGTTGACCGCCTCGAAGGCGGTGCCGGCGACGGAGAGATTGGTGGCGACGCCGGTGAGCAGGACGGTCTTGACGCCCCGGGCGCGCAGGATCACGTCCAGTTCGGTACCGAAGAAGGCGGTGAGCCGAGCGTGGGTGAAGACGATGTCGCCCACCTGCGGCGCGACCTCGTCGATGATCTCGGTCTTTGGGTCTCCGTCGAGGAAGCCCCCCTGCTCCCCGATCGTTGCGAAGGCCGGGGTGTTGGCAATGAGATCCGGATAGCCGGGTCGGAATGCGATGCGGCTGTGGACGACGAGCCCGCCGCTGGACCGGACGGCAGCCATCAGCCGCGCCGCGTACGACGCGACGCGGTGCCGGGCGACCTGGTCGGCGAAGTAGGGGCCGAACAGCCCGTCGGGGCTGACGACGTCGTGTTGCCAGTGCACGCCGATGACGGCCACGCGCGTCGGGTCCATCTCGATATCGGGCATCATCGTCCCTCCCGTCGCGGGGCGGAGAGCTGCGGCGGTGCCGGATGGAGCCCTTGTCCATCGATCGCGGCCCGCCCCCTACCGTAGGCGTCGAGACGCCCCCACCGGCCAGGAATGTCGAGAAGCCCCACGAAATCGAGGTTGGGAGGAAGCGCGGGCCTGGTCACGAGGTCGTCACCGACCGGCCGCAGTCCGAGCATCGTGCGTAGCAGGAGCAGCGGCGCACCTGCCGACCACGCCTGAGGGCTACACGCGGTCGGGTAGTTGACGGGGTATCTGGTTTCGGTGCGGGCGCTTCCGGCGAACGCCTCCGGCAGTCGGCCGCCGTAGAAGGCCGCCGCGTCCAGGATTCCGGCCGTGACCTGAGCCGCCTCGTCGGCGCACCCGTAATTCCGCATTCCCCACGCGATAAACGAGTTGTCGAAGGGCCACACGGTTCCCACGTGGTACCCGATGGGGTTGTAACGGGCCTCGCCCTCGGCCAACGTGCGGATACCCCAGCCGCTGAAGAGGACGGGTGACATCAGGTGCCGCACCACGGCCTCGGCCTTGGGCTCCTCCAGGATGCCACTCCACAGCAGGTGGCCCATGTTCGACGACAGTGCGTCTACCTGGCGGCCGTCGCCGTCGAGGGCAAGTGCGATGTACTCGCCGTCGGCGATCCAGAAGTCACGGTTGAAGCGTTGCTTGAGATCGGCGGCCTCCCGCTCCAGCCGGTCGGCGTACTCCGGGTCGTCCCAGAAGGTACGGGCCAGTCTGGCAGTGCGCATCTTCGCGTCGTACGCATACCCCTGCAGTTCGCAGGTCGCGCGCGGGAAGCTCGGCAGGCGGCCGTCGCGGAAGGAGATGCCGTCCCAGGAGTCCTTCCAGCACTGGTTCTCCAGGCCGTTTCTGGTGTTGCGCCGCTGGTAGGAGATGTAGCCGGTGCCGGTCAGGTCCGCGTAGCCGTCGATCCAGTCGATCGCGGATCGGGCTTCCTGCTCGACCGTGCGGACCAGGTCGGCGTTGCCGGTCCACCGCTCGTACTCGTCGAGCAGCACTAGGAACAGCGGAGTGGCATCCGCGCTGCCGAAGTAAGGGCTGTGCGGCGTGTCCTCGAAGACGGTCATCTCGCCGTACCGCATCTCGTGCAGGATCCGGCCCGGTTCCTCCTCCCGGAAGTCGTCGACCCGGCTGCCCTGCCGGAACGCGAGCACCCGCAGCGTGGTGGCGGCGAGCTCGGGTGCGAACGGCAACGCCTGGAAACTGGTGAGGATGCTGTCGCGACCGAACAGGCTCATGAACCAGGGCAGCCCGGCTGCGGGCACGCTCTTGTCCCTGGCGAGGAACGGACTGAACCGCAGCGCGGCCAAATCGATGAGGCTCTGCCGGTACGTGATGCGCAACGGCTCCCAGTCGCACTCCAGCCGGGGCGCCTGGTCCAACCACTCCAGGAGGTCGCGGTGCTTGTCCCTTCCGGTCCGGTTCGCCCGGCCGGGAATCGTCAGCCGATCAAGCCCTTGCGGGAGGGGGAGATCCGGCAGGGCGCTGAGGTGGGCAGACCATCGGCTGTGTGGATCGATGTGGACTTCGAGGGTCAGGCCGTCCTCGTCCACCACCGCCGGCACGGACGCGGAGACGATCGTCTCCCGCCGGAAGCGCTCCCGCTGGTAGCCCAGCACCAGTCGCCCGTCGTCAACCCGTCGATAGTGCCGACCCTTCTTCCGCACCACGGCATCCTTGACCTCGAAGATGTCGGCGAAGTCTGCGTCCACCTCGACTCTGACGGTCAGGTCGACCGGTTGCCGGTCGTTGTTGGTGATGATGAGATCCTCGTGCAGGCCGGTTTGCAGATTGTGTATCCGCTGCACGGCCAGCGTGCTGTTGACGTAGACGTCCTGGCCACCGGGGACCAGGTAGAACCGGTTCTCGAAGTAGTGGACGTCGTCGATGGACAGGGTGCTCAGCCGCTCCCCGTTGATTCGCAGCTCCCATTTCGACAGCAGGCGGGTGTCATGAGCGAAGAGGCCGTGCGCGGTGTCCGATGACGGGACGATGTCCCCTGTCCGGTCGCAGACCATGAAGGTGGTTCCGTCCAGGATGCCGACCTGGTTCTCAGTCATGGTCGTCCCCCCGGCGCCCGCGTCGCAGCGAGGCGGGGGGCGGCGGAAACAGCCTCCGAACGGTGGCGAAGATTCGCGGGCTACCCTCCACGGTCGCCTCACCGCGCAACACGCTGGTCAGGAAGTACGCCTCTCCGCAGGCGATCCGGTCGAACACCGCCCGATCGGCCCGGACCACGGCGTCCCCACCCGTCTCCTGCTCCGAGACCGTGATGTCACCCTTGGCGATGGAAACCAACCAGTGGTCGACCTGACCGTCCCGGCTGATGTCGAACCGAACGCTGCCCTGGTGGATCGCCGTCAGCCGGCGATCGTGCCCCCGGCGGGCGAGGCTGCGGAAGAACTCCTGGGTCGCGTCAGCCATCGTCACCCCTCCTCAGAGCCACCCTGCCACCCGACCCGCAGCCCTGCCTCACCCTGAAAGAGTGAGGTTCGCGGGGGCCGGTTCCCTCGCCGCGTCTGCCTTCGAGATGGCGGCTGGTCCGGTGGACAACCCACTAGCGTGAGACTCGATGGATCCTCTGCAGGTAACGTTCCTCTTTGTCGCCGGTCTCCTCACGGGCGCTTTCAACGCGGTCGCCGGCGGCGGCTCTCTGATCGGTTTCTCCGCGCTGCTCGGTGTCGGCATACCGCCCCTCACCGCGAAGATGACCAGCACCGTCGCGGTGTTTCCCGGAAACGTGGCGAGCGTCGCGGGAGGCTTCCGGGACCTACCGGATCGCAGAGCTGTCCTCCGCCTCCTGCCGGCAGCCGTCCTCGGTGGCGCCGTCGGGTCGATACTGCTGCTCCTGACGCCTAGTCAGGTCTTCGACATGATCGTGCCGTTCCTGATCCTCGCCGCCTCATTCATCCTTGGCCTGCAGAACACCCTGAAGGAAATGGTCACCCGCTCCGCCGTCCGCCACCGACGGCACCACCCAGCGATCCTTCAGGCGCTCGTTGCCGTGGGCAGCGTCTACGCTGGGTACATCGGTGCCGGATTCGGCATCGTCCTCGTCGCCATCCTGGCGTTCTTCCAGCACGAACCGCTCACCAGAACGGTCGCCCTGAAGAACCTGCTGTCGGCGGTCATCGCGTCGATATCCGTCGCTCTCTATGTGCTTTTCGGTACCATCCACTGGACCAGCGCGACGATCTTGTTTCCGGCAACCGTCATCGGTGGCTACGGCGGCGCCCGACTGCTCCGCAGGCTTCCCGACAAACCACTCAGGGCAGCCATCGTCACGTTTGGCACGGCCTTCGGGCTGGTTCTTTTGTGGGTGAACGTCCTGTAGCCCTGCCGCTTTGCCACAGTCCTGCCGTTCGTCAGCTGTGCCGGCAGCGGCCGTCTTCGGATCGACACCCACCCGGTGCGCCAGCGACTCGACGGTCTCCCCACGCTCCGCCACCGCCACCCGCAGCGCCTCGTTCGCCATCGGTTCCCTCCCACCCGTCCGACCGCACGCTCCGGCGCGCCATAGCGACGTCGCGTGTCGATGTCCGCCGGATGCCGGCGTGTTGCGGTGGGACCTGTTCGCCGCGCCCCCGAGGTGCCCCGCAAACGCCCCCGGGG
>NZ_SMJY01000241.1:0-8379 GCF_004348355.1 Micromonospora sp. KC721
GGCGAGGAGGGTGCGGCCGCAGCTGGGGAGGGGGTGCAGGGCGATGCGGCGGGGCAGACGGCGCGGCCACTCGTTCTTCGGCCATGAGCCGTCGACGATCAGGTGCACGGTTCGCTCCTCGGCGCCGCTGAGGCGCAGCACGAACTCCCGGGGCAGTGGCGGGTCAACGCTCGGCGTGGTCACCATGAACCGCACCCTGCCCCGCGACGACACCGCGGAGATCACGTCGGCGGCCGGCATGGTGCCGCGCAGGCGTACCCGGCCGATCCAGTAGACCTCCGCGGCGTGCTCCTGGGCCGCCCGGGTGATCGCCGGGTACTCACTGCGTACCCAGCGCTCGACCGCGCCCACGCAGAGCCCGCAGGCCCGCTCGCGCGGCTCTCGTGGGCCCAGGCCCCAGGCCCGCAGGTACGCCCCAACCGTGCCGGGGTCCATCGCCAGGCCGAACTGGCGCTGGACGAGGCTGCCGAGGCTCTGCCTGGTCCAGAGCTCCTCGTCCAGTCCGAACTCGTCGGGGTGGACCCCCCGCAGCACGTCGATCAGTTCGAGTTCCTGGTCGCGGCTGAGCGTTCCGGGCTCGCCCTGCCGGTGTCCGCGACGGATGGCTGCCACCGCTCCGTCACCGCCGATGGTGTGGCGCCGGCACCAGCTGGTGACCGAACGCCGCGCGTCTCTCAGTGCAACCGCCACATCCTGCGCAACGAGCCTGAATCGCGACTGGTCACGATATGTAGGTAGAAAAGTATCTCAAGCTGCAATGTGCGGCTAATGGGGTATAAGGCGTTAAATCGGGCGGATGCTGTGTAGGTGTGACGCCGCACAGCAGCAGCGACACGCCTGGCGTACGGAAAAGGCGAGGCCCGCGTACGCCGGGAGCGGTACGCGGGCCTCGACGCGGCCGGTCGGTCAGCCGCCTAGCCGCTTGAGCGCGTTCTGCAGATTGATCAGGTCGGTCTGCTGGGTGTTCTTCATCGTCTGGGCGACCCGGAGCACGTCCTCGTCGCTGCCGGCGTCGAGGATTCCCTGGATCATGTGGATCCCACCCAGATGGTGATCTGTCATGAGCTCGAGGAAGAGCACGTCCAGCTCCCGGCCCTGGGCGGCGCGCAGCTTCGCCATCTGCTCCGGGGTGGCCATGCCGGGCATCAGCCCGTTGCGCACCTTGGCCCGGCCGCCCGGCATCCAGGCCATCGGCGGCTCGGAGCCGGTTGGATCCAGCCCCCAGGAGCGCAGCCAGGTCTGCATGGTGCCAATCTCGCCCTGCTGGCCGCTGGCGATGTCGCCGCCGATCTGGCGTACCTCGGGATCGCTGCCCCGCTGGAAGGCGATCAGCCCCATCTCCACGGCCTGCGCGTGATGGGTGGTCATGTCTCGGGCGAAGCCCGCCTCGGCGGAGGTGTCGCCCGGGCGGGTGAGCGTCGGCGTCAGCAGGCCGCCCGCGTATCCGAGGAGAAGCCCGACCACGACGGCGGACGCCACCGCCAGGAGGCCGAAGCGACGCGCGGGCCGCCCCCCGTCGCCGGCCTCGCTGGCCGAGGGTGCGTCCACGTCGTTCCCCGTCGTCGTCGGTGCCGTCAACTGGTCACCCCTGCTGCATGTTGCCGGCGTCGCGCGGGGTGGTGCCGGTGGCGGTGATGCCCTGATTGCACAGCGCCGTCGGCCCCTCGACGGAGGCGTTCACCCGCAGCGTCTTGATGAACTCGTCGATCCGGGAGTCGTCGGCGTTGTCGACCTTGAGCTGGTACCCCCACGCCTGCAGCGAGATCGGCTTGTCCAGACCCTCGAACGGGCTGAGCATCGTCTTCTCCACGCCCTGAACCCGGTTCCGCAGCTTTGCCACCTGGTCGGCCGGCAGGTCGGGACGGTAGGTGATCCAGACGGCCCCGTGCTCCAGACTGTGAACCGCGTGCTCGCTGGCGATCGGGGCGTCGTAGACGTCACCCATGCAGTTCTGCCAGGCCCCGTTGTGCGGGCCGGCCACCGGCGGGTTGATGTCGTACTTGACGGTGCCGGCCTGGTGCTGGCCACCCTGGACAAGCTTCTCGTCCTTCGCCCGGTAGTCGACGATGCCGTCGATCTCGGCGGCGCGCTTCTCCCACGGCTTGGAGCCCTCGAACACCGCCCAGCCGCCGTACCCGATGATCCCCACGGCCAGCACACCGACCGCGACCCAGAGGGCGATCGGACCCCAGGCCCGGCCCTGGCTGACTTTTACGGGGGCGATCGGCTTCTTCGGGCCCTTGCCCTTGCCGCCGGAAGTCTGCCGTGGGGTGGCCGACTTGCCCGCTCCGGGCTTGGCGCCGGCGGCGGGCCGGCCCGCCGCCGGCTTCTTGCCGGTGCTGACCACGGTCGGGCGGCGCTCCGGGCCGCCCGGGGTGCTGATGCTCATCGTGCCTCGTCAGGTCGGTCGGTCAGGGGATCTGGCGGGCCGGGTGCAGATGTTGGGTCGCCGCCGCGGTGCCCGAGTCTACCCCCGCTAGCATGGTTCGGTGACTCCCGCAGAACTCGCCCAGGTTGTCCTCACCGCAGCCCATGCCGTCTTCACCGAGCGAGGGCTGGACCCTGCCGTGCTCCCGGCGGAGACGACGGTCGAGCGTCCGCGCAATCCCGAGCACGGGGACTACGCCTCGACGCTCGCGTTGCAGCTGAGCAAGAAGGTGGGCGTGCCGCCGCGGGAGCTGGCCACCGCGCTGGCCGAGCAGCTCGGCCGGACCGCCGGGGTGAAATCGGTCGAGATCGCCGGCCCCGGGTTCCTGAACATCCGGCTCGACGCCGCCGCCGCCGGTCAGCTCGCCCGGCTGATCGTGGAGGCCGGCGAGGAGTACGGCCGCAGCGACCGGCTCGCCGGCCAGAAGATCAACCTGGAGTTCGTCTCGGCCAACCCGACCGGCCCGGTGCACATCGGCGGGGTGCGCTGGGCGGCCGTCGGTGACGCGCTGAGCCGGCTGCTGCGGGCCACCGGCGCCCAGGTGGGCACGGAGTATTACTTCAACGACGCCGGCTCGCAGATCGACCGGTTCGCCCGGTCGCTGCTGGCCGCCGCCCGGGGCGAGCCCGCCCCCGAGGACGGCTACGGCGGGGCGTACATCGCCGAGATCGCCGAGGCGGTCCAGCGCAGCCGACCGGACGTACGGGAGTTGGACGACGCCGAGGCCGAGGAGGTCTTCCGGGTCGAGGGCGTGACGCTGATGTTCGCCGAGATCAAGTCCTCGCTGGCCGCGTTCGGCGTCGAGTTCGACACCTACTTCAACGAGAAGGACCTGCACGACCGGGGTGAGCTGGAGCTCGCCCTGCGTCGGCTGCGGGAGCAGGGTCACGTTTTCGAGGCCGAGGGCGCCACCTGGCTGCGTACCACCGACTTCGGCGACGACAAGGACCGGGTGCTGCGCAAGTCCAACGGCGAGTGGACCTACTTCGCCGCCGACTGCGCCTACTACCTCGACAAGCGCGAGCGCGGCTTCGAGCGGGTCGTGATCATGCTGGGGGCCGACCACCACGGCTACATCGGCCGGATGAAGGCGATGGCCGCCTGCTTCGGCGACGACCCGGAACGCAACCTGGAGATCCTGATCGGCCAGCTGGTCAACCTGCTCCGTGACGGGGCTCCGGTGCGGATGAGCAAGCGGGCCGGCACCGTGGTCACCCTGGAGGACCTGGTCGACGCGATCGGCGTGGACGCCGCCCGGTACGCGCTGGCCCGCTACTCGGCCGACTCCCCGATCGACATCGACGTGGAGCTGTGGACCCGGGCGAAGAACGACAACCCGGTCTTCTACGTGCAGTACGTCGCGGCCCGTACCGCCGGGGTGTCCCGCCAGGCCGCGGAGATCGGAGTGACCCGGGGTGAGGCCGCCGCGTTCCGCCCCGAGCTGCTCGACCACGACAAGGAGAACGAGCTGCTCAAGGCGCTCGCCGAGTTCCCCGCCGTGGTCGCCACCGCCGCCGAGCTGCGGGAGCCGCACCGGGTCGCCCGCTACCTGGAGGACCTGGCCGGGGCGTACCACCGGTTCTACGACAACTGCCGGGTCACGCCGAAGGGTGACGAGGAGGTCACCGACGTGCACCGGGCCCGGCTCTGGCTCAACGACGCGACCCGGGTGGTGATCGCCAACGGCCTGCGGCTGCTCGGCGTCTCCGCCCCGGAGAGGATGTGACATGCGAGCGCGAGGAGTGAGCTTGCGAGCCCCGCAGTCGCGAAGCGGAGACTCGCGTGTGCGAGCGCGAGGAGTGAGCTTGCGAGCCCCGCAGTCGCGAAGCGGAGACTCGCGTGTGCGAGCGCGAGGAGTGAGCTTGCGAGCCCCGCAGTCGCGAAGCGGAGAGTGCTGATGCGCGCCCACGAGGCCGGCGCCCTGCACGGCGACCTCGGCCAGCGGGGGCCGGCGTGGCTGCGTACCCCCGCCGACGTCAACGCCCTGGTGCCGCAGCTGTGGCCGCGCAACGTGGTGCGGGCCGCGGACGGCGCGCTCACCGTCGCGGGCCGGTCGGTCCGGGACATCGCCGCCGAGTTCGGCACCCCGGTGTACGTGCTGGACGAGGACGACCTCCGCTCGCGCTGCCGCGACTTCCGCGCCGCGTTCCCGACCGAGGACGTCTACTACGCCGGCAAGGCGTTCCTGTGCCGGGCGGTGGTCCGCATGATCGCCGAGGAGGGTCTGCACCTGGACGTCTGCACCGGCGGTGAGCTGGCGACCGCACTGTCGGCGGGGATGGAACCTGCGCGGATCGGCTTCCACGGCAACAACAAGTCGGTGGCCGAGCTGACCCGGGCGCTGGACGCCGGGGTGGGGCGGATCATCCTCGACTCGTTCACCGAGATCGACCGGCTCACCGCGCTGGCCCGCGAGCGGGGCGTCCGGCCGCGGGTGATGATCCGGGTCACCGTCGGCGTCGAGGCGCACACCCACGAATTCATCGCCACCGCGCACGAGGACCAGAAGTTCGGCTTCTCGCTGGCCGGCGGGGCGGCGGCCGAGGCGGCCTTCCGGGTGCTCGACGAGGGCGTGCTGGAGCTGCGCGGCCTGCACTCGCACATCGGGTCGCAGATCTTCGACGCCAGTGGCTTCGAGGTCTCCGCCCGCCGGGTGCTCGCCCTGCAGGCGCAGATCCGCGACGCGCGCGGGGTGGAGCTGCCCGAACTGGACCTCGGCGGCGGCTTCGGTATCGCGTACACCACGCAGGACGACCCGGCGACCCCGCAGGATCTCGCCAAGCGGCTCCGCAAGATCGTGGAGTCGGAGTGCGACAGTGAGCGGCTGGCCGTGCCGCACCTGTCGATCGAGCCGGGCCGGGCCATCGTCGGGCCGGCGGTGTTCACCCTGTACGAGGTCGGCACGGTCAAGTCCGTGCTGTTGGGCGCCGGTGGTGAGGCTGCCGCGGGGCGGCGTTGCTACGTCAGCGTGGACGGCGGGATGAGCGACAACATCCGCACCGCGCTCTACGACGCGTCGTACTCGGCCACGCTGGCCGGCCGGGCCTCGACCGCGGCACCGCTGCTGGCCCGCGTGGTGGGAAAGCATTGTGAGTCCGGGGACATCGTGGTGAAGGATGAATTCCTGCCCGCCGACGTGCAGCCCGGAGATCTTGTCGCAGTGCCCGGCACGGGTGCGTACTGCCGGAGCATGGCCAGCAACTACAACCACGTGCCCCGCCCCCCGGTGGTCGCGGTGCGTGACGGCCAGGCCCGGCTGATCGTTCGACGGGAAACCGAAGAAGACCTGCTCGCCTTGGATGTGGGATGACGTCACCTGTGCGTTTGGCGCTGCTCGGTTGCGGGACCGTCGGTGGTGAGGTGGTCCGGCTGCTGCACGAGCAGGCGGCCGACCTCGCCGCCCGGATCGGCGCGCCGTTGGAGATCGCCGGCATCGCCGTACGTCGGGTCGGGCGGGATCGCGGCGACCTGCCGGTCGACCCGGCGCTGTTCACCACCGACCCGCTCGGGCTGATCAAGCGGGACGACGTGGACGTGGTGGTCGAGGTGGTCGGCGGCATCGAGCCGGCCCGGAGCTGGCTGGTGGAGGCGCTGCGAGCCGGCAAGAGTGTGGTCACCGCCAACAAGGCGCTGCTCGCCGAGGACGGCGCGACGCTGCACGACGCGGCCGCCGAGGGCGGGGCCGACCTCTACTACGAGGCGAGCGTGGCCGGGGCGATCCCGCTGCTGCGCCCGCTGCGCGAGTCGCTGCACGGGGACCGGATCAACCGGGTCACCGGGATCGTCAACGGCACCACCAACTTCATTCTCTCCGCCATGGACGCCACCGGCGCCGGCTTCGCCGAGGCGCTGGAGGAGGCGACCGAGCTGGGGTACGCCGAGGCGGATCCGACGGCCGACGTGGAGGGCTTCGACGCCGCCGCGAAGGCCGCCATCCTCGCCTCGCTGGCCTTCCACACCCGGGTCACCGCCGCCGACGTGCACCGCGAGGGCATCACCGAGGTGACCGCGGCCGACATGGCCAGCGCCAAGGCGATGGGCTGCACGATCAAGCTGCTCTGCATCGCGGCCCGGGGGGTGGATCCGGCCGGCCGGGAGACGGTCAGCGTCCGGGTGCACCCGGCGATGATCCCGCTGACCCATCCGCTGGCCAGCGTCGGTGACGCGTTCAACGCGGTCTTCGTGGAGGCCGAGGCGGCCGGGCAGCTGATGTTCTACGGACGGGGCGCGGGCGGCGCGCCGACGGCCAGCGCCGTGCTCGGCGACGTGGTGGCGGTGGCCCGCAACCGGCTCGCCGGGGCGCGCGCGGCCAGCGAGTCCGCGTACGCCGACCTGTCGGTGCGGCCGATGGGGGAGGCGTTGACCCGCTACCACATCAGCCTCGACGTGGCTGACCGGCCAGGTGTGCTGGAGTCGGTGGCCGGGGTCTTCGCCCGGCACGAGGTGTCCATCGCCACCGTGCGGCAGGGCCCGGCCGGTGGCGGCCCGGCAGGTCGGGGCACCGAGGCGGAACTGGTCATCGTCACCCACGTCGCGCCGGACGCCGCTCTCGCGGCGACCGTGCGGGAACTGCGCGGGTTGGAGATCGTCCGGTCGGTGGCCAGCGTGCTGCGGGTCGAGGGCGGGGCGTGACCTGGCGTCTCGACTGATGGTTAAGGGTGGGTGCGGTGTATGGCGGTCCGGCGGGCTGGGCCACCATGGAAGGGGCCCTGACTTCGAGCGGGGCGGCAGAGGCGAGGAGAACGACATGTGGCGGGGTCTGATCGAGACGTACCGGGACCGGCTGCCGGTCACCGACGCGACCCCGGTCGTCACCCTGCACGAGGGGAACACCCCGCTGCTGCCCGCTCCGGTGCTCTCCGCCCGGCTCGGTTGCGACGTCCACCTGAAGGTGGAGGGAGCGAACCCGACCGGCTCCTTCAAGGACCGGGGCATGACGGTCGCGGTCTCCAAGGCGGTCGAGGCCGGGGACAAGGCGATCATCTGCGCCTCCACCGGCAACACCAGTGCCTCCGCCGCCGCGTACGCTGCCCGCGCCGGGATCACCTGCGCCGTGCTGGTGCCGCAGGGCAAGATCGCGCTGGGCAAGCTGGCTCAGGCGCTGGTGCACGGCGCCCGGCTGCTCCAGGTCCAGGGCAACTTCGACGACTGCCTCTCGCTGGCCGCCAAGCTCGCCCAGGACTACCCGGTGGCCCTGGTCAACTCGGTCAACATCGACCGGCTGCACGGGCAGAAGACCGCCGCGTTCGAAATCGTCGAGGCGCTCGGTGACGCCCCCGACATCCACTGCCTGCCGGTCGGCAACGCCGGCAACGTCTCCGCCTACTGGATGGGCTACCAGGAGGACCTGGCGGCGGGCAACACCAGCCGGGCACCGAAGATGTACGGCTTCCAGGCGGCCGGCGCGGCCCCGATCGTGACCGGCCAGGTGGTGCCGGAGCCGTCCACGATCGCCACCGCGATCCGGATCGGTAACCCGGCGAGCTGGACGAAGGCGATCGACGCCCGGGACGCCTCGCAGGGGCTGATCGCCGCGGTCACCGACCGGGAGATTCTGTCGGCGTACCGGCTGCTCGCCCGCGAGGTGGGGGTTTTCGTCGAGTTGGGCAGCGCGGCGAGCGTCGCAGGTCTGCTCCAGCAGGCCGCGGCGGGCCGGGTTCCGGCCGGGTCCACGATCGTCTGCACGGTCACCGGCCACGGTCTGAAGGACCCCGAGTGGGCCATTTCCACCGCCCCGGCCCCGGTGACGATCGCGAACGACCCCCTGGCCGCCGCCCGCTCCCTGGACCTGGCCTGACCCTGGCCCACCACCGCCCGGTCAGTTCCCGCCGGCCCCGCCCACGCTCCTGCGGCGCTTCCGTGCGGCGATGACCATGTGCCGCACGTGCGGCGATGACCATGTGCCGCATGTGACGGTGTTTTCCCGACCGGAATAGGGCTGCCTGCCGCAT
>NZ_SMJY01000242.1:0-8366 GCF_004348355.1 Micromonospora sp. KC721
CGTCGGTTTCATGGTGGCCGACCTGTTGGCGGGTCGGTTGGGCGCGCGGTTCGGGCGGCACAAGCGGGCGGTGGTCGAGGTGGCCGAGGGGCGGCTGGGTTTTGGTGGGCCGAAGCTGGTGCTGGCGAAGCCGTTGACGTACATGAACCTGTCCGGGGGGCCGGTGGCGGCCCTGGCCCAGTTCCACAAGATCCCCGCGGGGCGGGTGATCGCGGTGCACGACGAGCTGGACATCCCGTACGGCCAGGTGCGGATCAAGCTGGGTGGCGGCGAGGGCGGGCACAACGGGCTGCGCTCGATGTCGAAGTCGTTGGGGACGAAGGAGTACGTCCGGGTGCGGTTCGGTATCGGTCGCCCGCCGGGGCGGCAGGATCCGGCGGACTACGTGCTGTCGGATTTCGGAGCCGGGGAGCGCAAGGAGTTGGAGTTCCTGGTGGACCGGGCGGCGGACGTGGTGGAGTCGGTGGTCACCAAGGGTGTGGAGGCCACGCAGAACGCGTATCACGGCGGGTGAGACGCTCGGCGCGTATCGGCCGGGTTGCCGGTAGTCTGCGCCTTCTGACGTGGCGCGACCGGCGGCGTGGCCGCGCGAGGCGACGGGAGCATGGTGTGGGCAGTCCTCCGATGATCGACGGCGCGTTCGCCCGGTGGCTGGCGGCGCGGGCGGGGCAGGCGTTGCTGGGGTTGCGCGCCGAGTTGGGGTTCGAGGACCCGGGCGCGTTGAAGGCGGCGGGCGACAAGCTCTCCCACGAGCTGATCCGGGACGAGCTGGCGAGGTGGCGGCCGGCGGACGCGGTGCTCTCCGAGGAGGACGAGGGGGCGCGGCTGGCCTGGGCGGAGGAGGTGAGCACCGGGACGGTGTCCCGGTTGACCGCGGACCGGGTGTGGATCGTCGACCCGCTGGACGGCACCCGGGAGTTTGCCGAGGAGGGGCGGACGGACTGGGCGGTGCACGTGGCGCTCTGGGCGCGGAACGCGCCGACGCCGCACGGGCTGGTGGCGGGGGCGGTGGCGTTGCCGGCGCAGCATCGGGTGCTGGGCACGGACCAGCCGCCGGCGTACCCGCCGATGACGTTGGCGGCGGCGATTTCGGGTGGCCAGCGGGCGCTGCGGTTGGCGGCGAGCCGCAGTCGGCCGCCGGTGTTCCTGACCGACCTGGCCGAGGAGGTGGGGGCGCAGCTGGTGCCGATGGGTTCGGCAGGCGCCAAGATCGCCGCCGTGGTGACCGGTGAGGTGGACGCCTACATCCACGCGGGTGGCCAGTACGAGTGGGATTCGGCCGCGCCGGTGGCTGTGGCGACGGCCACCGGCCTGCACGCTTCCCGGATTGACGGTTCTACGCTGAAATACAACGAGGCGGATCCGCGCCTGCCGGACCTGCTGGTCTGTCGCAAGGATCTCGCCACTCGGTTGCTTGCAGCGTTGCAGAGGCATTCCGGGTAGCCTGAGCGCTTGTTCTTGAGATGCCCGACCGGAAAGGTCAGGAAGCCATGCCGGGATCCACGCCGAGCGAGACCGTGTCATGACGGCCCCCGCCCGCTCCTACCAGGTCTCCCACCTCGACGCTCTCGAGGCGGAGAGCATCTTCGTGATGCGCGAGGTGGTCGCCGAGATGGAGCGCCCGGTGCTGCTCTTCTCCGGAGGCAAGGACTCGATCGTCATGCTCCGGTTGGCGCAGAAGGCGTTCGCCCCGGCCAACATCCCGTTTCCCGTCATGCACGTGGACACCGGGCACAACTTCCCCGAGGTGCTGGAGTACCGCGACCAGCGGGTCGCCGAACTGGGCCTGCACCTGATCGTGGCGAGTGTGCCGGAGGCCCTGGCCAACGGCACGGTGCGAGAGTCCGCGGACGGGATGCGCAACCGGATCCAGACGCCGGTGCTGCTGGAGGCGGTGGAGAAGCACCGGTTCGACTCGCTCTTCGGCGGCGCCCGACGTGACGAGGAGAAGGCCCGGGCCAAGGAGCGGGTGTTCAGCTTCCGCGACGAGTTCGGCCAGTGGGATCCGAAGAACCAGCGCCCGGAGCTGTGGTCGCTGTACAACGGCCGGCACCACCCGGGAGAGTCGATCCGGGTCTTCCCGCTGTCCAACTGGACGGAGCTGGACGTCTGGCACTACATCGCCCGGGAGCGCATCCCGCTGCCGTCGATCTACTACGCCCACGAGCGCGAGGTGATCGAGCGGGACGGCATGCTCTACGCGGTCAACGAGTTCTTCCGCCCCCGAGCGGGGGAGGAGCGGTTCAAGGCCCGGGTGCGGTACCGCACCGTGGGTGACGCCTCGTGCACCGCGGCGGTCCGCTCCGACGCCGACACGGTGGAGAAGGTGATCGAGGAGGTGGCCGCCACCCGGATCACCGAGCGCGGGGCGACCCGCGGCGACGACCGGGTCAGCGAGGCCGCCATGGAGGACCGCAAGCGGGAGGGCTACTTCTGATGAGCGTCGACACCGCGGCCCCGGCCGCCGAATCCACGCTGCCCGAGGGGCGGCCGATGGACCTGCTGCGCTTCGCCACCGCGGGCAGCGTGGACGACGGCAAGTCGACCCTGATCGGCCGGCTGCTGTACGACACGAAGTCGCTCTTCACCGACCAGCTCGCCGCGGTGGAGGCGGTCAGCGCGGCCCGGGGCGACGAGTACACCAACCTCGCGCTGCTCACCGACGGCCTGCGCGCCGAGCGGGAGCAGGGCATCACCATCGACGTGGCGTACCGCTACTTCGCCACCCCGCGGCGGAAGTTCATCATCGCCGACACCCCCGGGCACATCCAGTACACCCGCAACATGGTCACCGGCGCTTCGACCGCCGACCTGGCGTTGATTCTGGTGGACGCCCGCAAGGGCCTGGTGGAGCAGTCCCGCCGGCACGCCTTCCTCTGCTCGCTGCTGCGGGTGCCGCACCTGGTGCTCTGCGTCAACAAGATGGATCTGGTGGACTACGCGCAGGAGGTTTTCGAGCGGATCGCCGACGAGTTCACCTCGTTCGCCGCGAAGCTGGACGTGCCGGACCTGACCGTGGTGCCGATCTCCGCGCTCAGGGGCGACAACATCGTCTCCCGTTCGGAGAACATGCCCTGGTACGAGGGGCCGTCGCTGTTGCACCACCTGGAGCGGGTGCACATCGCCAGTGACCGCAACCTGGTCGACGTCCGTTTCCCGGTGCAGTACGTGATCCGCCCGCAGTCCACCACCGTCACCGACTACCGCGGGTACGCCGGGCAGGTGGCCTCGGGTGTGCTCAAACCCGGTGACGAGGTGATGGTGCTGCCCTCCGGGTTCACCAGCCGGATCTCCTCGGTGGAGACGGCGGACGGCCCGGTCGCCGAGGCGTTCCCGCCGATGTCGGTGACCGTACGGCTGGCCGACGAGATCGACATCTCGCGCGGGGACATGATCTGCCGGCCGAACAACGCCCCGGCGGTGTCGCAGGACATCGAGGCGATGGTCTGCTGGATGGACGAGACCCGGCCGTTGCAGGTCGGCGGCAGGTACGCCGTCAAGCACACCACCCGTTCCGCGCGGGCGATCGTGCGCGCCCTGCACTACCGGCTGGACATCAACACCCTGCACCGGGACGATGCGGCCGGCGAGCTGAAGCTCAACGAGATCGGTCGGGTCCGGCTGCGGACGACGGTGCCGTTGCTCGCCGACGAGTACCGCCGCAACCGCACCACCGGCGGCTTCGTCATCATCGACGAGGCCACCAACCGTACCGTCGGTGCCGGCATGATCGTCGAGGCGGGCTGACCGAGGCCACCTCGCCGGAGCCTGCCGGCCGGGCCGGCCCGCGCGGCGTGGGCGAGATCGACTTTGTGTGCGCCAGTCGGGGGTGCCCGGGCCACGGGACACTCCCCACTGGCGCACAACGGAGCGGCCGTCCGCCGCCCGGGGCGTCGGTCGCCGTCCGGGCGTCGGTCGGTGATCCGGCGTCGAGGTCAGTCCAGGCGGGTGGCGCCGGGGGCGGGCAGGACCGTGACGTGGCCCGGCGCGGTGAATCCGCGTGCGGCGTACGCGTCGGTCACGGCCTGCGCCACGGTCGCGGCGGCGGCGGCCTCGACCAGGGCGAGCACGCAGCCGCCGAAGCCGCCGCCGGTCATCCGGGCGCCGAGCGCCCCGGCCGCGAGTGCCGCCTCGACGGCGGTGTCGATCTCCGGCACGGTGATCTCGAAGTCGTCGCGCATGGAGGCGTGCGAGGCGGTCAGCAGCGGGCCGATCTCGCGTACCCGGCCGGCGCGCAGCAACGCGACGGTGTCGAGCACCCGCTGGTCCTCGGTGACCACGTGCCGGACCCGGCGGCGGGTCTCGTCGTCCGGCAGCTTCGGCAGCGCCGCGTCGAGGTCGGCGACGGAGACGTCGCGTAGGGCGGGCACGCCGAGCGTGGCCGCCGCCGCCTCGCAGGACTTCCGGCGGGAGGCGTACTCGCCGTCGGCGTGCCGGTGCGGGGCACGGCTGTCGACGACGAGCATGGCCAGGCCGGCGGCGTCCAGGTCGAACGGAATGTGCTCGACCTCCTCGGTGCGGCAGTCCAGGAAGAGTGCGTGGCCCTCCCGGCAGCGGATCGCCGCGGACTGGTCCATGATGCCGGTGGGTGCCCCCACGTAGGCGTTCTCGGCCCGCTGGGCGAGGCGGGGTTGCCGCTCGGCGGGCAGGTCCAGCCCGCCGAGGTCGACCAGGGCGGTGAGCACCGCCGCCTCCAGAGCGGCCGAGGAGGAGAGCCCGGACCCGAGCGGCACGTCGGAGGCGATCGCCAGGCGGGCACCGGGCACGGCGTGGCCGGCCTCGCGCAGCGCCCAGACCACCCCGGCGACGTACGCGCCCCAGCCGGTGACCCGGCCGGGCTCGTCGACGTCGGCGGCGACGAACTCGATCTGTCCGTCGGTGGTCTCGGACCAGACCGTCCAGCGGTCCCCGTCCTGCGGCGCGGCGGCCACGACGGTACGCAGGGACAGCGCGAAGGGCAGCACGTAGCCGTCGTTGTAGTCGGTGTGCTCGCCGATCAGGTTGGCCCGGCCGGGAGCCGCCCAACGGCCCGCCGGCTCCTGGCCGTACGCGGATCGGAAGCCGGCGGTGGCGCGGTCCTCGACGTCGGTCACTGCTGCTCCAGGAGGTGGGTGCGGTAGAAGGCCCAGGCGTCGGCGACCATGTCGTGCAGGGTCGGCTTCTGCGGGGTCCAGCCGAGTTCGGCGCGGGCCAGCGCGGAGGAGGCGACCAGTTCGGCCGGGTCGCCCTCGCGGCGGGGGGCGACCTCCACCGGCACCGGGTGGCCGGTGACCTCGCGGACCACGTCGGCCACCTGGCGGTTGGTGAAGCCGGCGCCGTTGCCGAGGTTGTAGATGCGGTGCTGGCCGGCGGTGGCGGCGGTCAGCGCGAGCAGGTGGGCGCGGGCCAGGTCCTCGACGTGGATGTAGTCGCGGACGCAGGTGCCGTCGACGGTGGGGTAGTCGTCGCCGAAGAGTTGGAGCTTCTCCCGCCGGCCGGCGGCGACCTGCAACGCGATCGGGATGAGGTGGGTTTCCGGGTCGTGCCGTTCACCGATGGCGACGTCGCCGTGCAGGTACGCCCCGGCGACGTTGAAGTAGCGCAGCGAGACGGCGGCCAGGTTGTGGGCGATCGCCTCGGAGGTGAGCACCATGTCGACGGCGAGTTTGGTGGCGCCGTACGTGTTGGTGGGGGCCTTGGCCGCCGTTTCCGGGATGGGCAGCTCGGTGGGGTTGCCGTAGACGGCGGCGGTGGAGGAGAAGACCAGGCGCGGCACCCGGGCGGCCCGTACGGCGTCGATGAGCGCGATCGAGCTGACCGTGTTGGCGTGCCAGTAGAGTTCCGGCCGGACCATCGACTCGCCGGCGGCGATCAACGCGGCGAAGTGCAGCACCCCGTCGAAGCCGGCCTCGGGGGTGAGCACCCGGGCCGCCTCGTGGACCGGCAGGTCGACGTGGGTGGCGTCCGGGGCGAGGGCCTCCCGGTGGCCGGTGCGCAGGTCGTCGAGGACCGTCACGTCGTGGCCGTTGTCCAGCAACATCCGGGTCACCACGCTGCCGATGAAGCCGGCGCCGCCGGTGACGAGTAGTTTCACGTCGGTCCTCCCTGCCTGGCCGGGGTCCGCCACGGCCGTCGTGATCACCCTACGACCGGAGCGGGTGCTCCCGCTCCGCGTCGACCACCCCGCTATTCCACCATGAACCTCCACGATTGAACAGATCCGAACATGGCCGGTTGTGGTGCGTCACGGAGCCCTACCATCAGCTACATGCGCACGGGTGGTCCCGGGTCGCGACGGCGAGCGCCGGGGCGACCCCGACGCGTACCCGGTCCGGTGGCGC
The DNA here is from genome assembly GCF_004348355.1 of Micromonospora sp. KC721. NCBI lineage: Bacteria > Bacillati > Actinomycetota > Actinomycetes > Micromonosporales > Micromonosporaceae > Micromonospora > Micromonospora sp. KC721. The sequence goes on from NZ_SMJY01000242.1 coordinate 6,321, forward strand.
GCGGGGTGGCCCGGCTGGTGGTCCGAGCCGCCGACGGCGCCACCCGGCTCGTCACCGACCTGCTCGGCGCGAGCCCGGCCGCCGGCCGGGAACGGATCAGCGAGGACGAACTGCGCGACCTGGTCGCCGCCAACACCGTGCTCGATCCGGACGAGCGCCGGATCATCGACGAGGTGCTGGTGGCCGGGGCGAGCCTGGTCCGCGAGGTGATGATGCCCCGCACCGAGGTGGTCTTCCTCTCCGCCGGCACGGGACTCGCCGAGGCCCGGCGGGTGGTCCGCGCCGAACCGCACAGCCGTTACCCGGTGATCGACGGCACCCACGACGACGTGGTCGGCTTCGTGCACCTGCGGGATGTGCTGCTCCGCCCCGACCTCGACCCGTGCACCACCGTCGGCGAGTTCACCCGCGAGGTGAAGCGGCTGCCCGGCAGCAAGCGGGTGCTCGCCGCGCTGACCGAGATGCGCCGGGAGGGACACCACCTGGCGGTGGTGGTCGACGAGTACGGCGGCACCGCCGGCATCGTCACCCTGGAGGACCTGATCGAGGAGCTGGTCGGCGAGATCCGCGACGGGTACGCCGACGCCGACGCCGCCGGCCTGCCCACGGTGGTGGACGGCCGGCTCAACCTCGCCGACTTCGCCGAGCGCACCGGGGTGGCACTGCCGACCGGGCCGTACGAGACGGTCGGCGGCTACGTGATGGCCGTGCTGGGCCGGCTGCCGGTCGCCGGGGACGAGGTCCCGGTGGCCCCGCCCGACCGCGAGCCCGGTGGGCCGGGCGGCGGCTGGCTGCTGCGGGTGCTGACCCTGGAGGGGCGGCGGGTGTCCCGGGTCGCGGTCTCCGCCACGCGCCTACCGGAACAGCGGCGCGAGGTGACCGCCCCGGCCGCTCCGGTGGCGAGCCGACCCGCCGGGCCGTCATGACGTACGCCGGTCGTTGCTGACAGAATTGCCGCCATGTCCGACGCACCCGCCCGCCCGCGTGTCTTCTCCGGTATCCAGCCGACCGCCGACTCGTTCCACCTCGGCAACTACCTGGGCGCGGTGCGGCACTGGGTGGCCCTGCAGGAGAGCCACGACGCGTTCTACTGCGTGGTCGACCTGCACGCGATCACCGCCGGGCACGACCCGAAGGAGCTGCCGCAGCGCACCAGGATGGCCGCCGCGCAGCTGCTCGCCGTCGGCCTCGATCCGGAGCGCTGCACGCTGTTCGTGCAGTCCCAGGTGCCCGAGCACGCGCAGCTGGCGTGGGTGCTCGGCTGCATCACCGGGTTCGGCGAGGCCAGCCGGATGACCCAGTTCAAGGACAAGTCACAGAAGCAGGGCAACGAGCGGGCCAGCATCGGCCTGTTCACGTACCCGATCCTGCAGGCCGCCGACATCCTGCTCTACCAGGCCAACGCGGTTCCGGTCGGCGAGGACCAGCGCCAGCACCTGGAACTCTCCCGCGACCTGGCGCAGCGGTTCAACTCGCTGTTCGGGCAGACCTTCACGCTGCCCGCGCCGCACATCGTGAAGGACACCGCGAAGATCACCGACCTGCAGGACCCGACGGCCAAGATGTCGAAGTCGTCCTCCTCCCCGGCCGGCATCGTCAACCTGCTGGAGGACCCGGCCCGGTCGGCGAAGAAGATCCGCTCCGCGGTGACCGACACCGGCCGCGAGATCGTCTTCGACGCCGAGCACAAGCCCGGTGTGTCCAACCTGCTCACCATCTACTCGGCGCTGTCCGGCCGGAGCATCGACGAGCTGGTCGCCGCGTACGCCGGCAAGGGGTACGGCGACCTGAAGAAGGACCTCGGCGAGGTGGTGCGCGAATTCGTCACGCCCGTCCAGAAGCGCACCCGGGGCTACCTGGACGATCCGGCCCAGCTCGACAAGCTGCTCGCCGCCGGCGCGGAGAAGGCCCGGGCCGCGGCCGCACCAACGCTGCGTACGGCCTACGACCGGGTGGGGTTCTTCCCGCCGGTGCGCGTCGAGTAGCGGTCGGGTTCGTCAGGGTGGAGTCGGCGGCGGGAGGGGTGGCGCGGAGCGTGGATCGCAG
>NZ_SMJY01000243.1:0-7983 GCF_004348355.1 Micromonospora sp. KC721
CATCACCACCGAGGGGGTGGCCTGCACCAGCCCGTGGTGCGCTCCGGCCCCGGGACCGCCCACGTCGAGGTACGCCAGCGGACGGGCCCAGTCGACCCAGCCGACGAGGTGGGTACGGGTGCGGCCGGTGCCGACGGCGAGGCGTACCCCGGCGCGGACGTCGCGGTAGTTGGTGACCCGGGTCGCGGCCAGCCGCTCGGACTCCGCGTCGGTCAGGGCACGGGCGGGGGTGTCCGCGACGGGTGCCCAGTCGAGCAGTCCGGCCACCAGGGCGGCGGCGGACGCGGCGGCGACCACCGAGAGGACGGCGAGGGTGACGCGTCGGTGGGTCGGCTCCTCGGGCGGCGGCTCGCCGGCGGTGACGTCCGGGGGCGCGGGTGCGGCGCGCAGACCCGGGTCACGGCGCCGCCGGCCGTGCCTGCGGCGACGCGGGTCGGGAGAGGTGTCCACGAGGGGATGAACGCCTGGCGGGCGGGAGGGTGACGAGTCACGAGGCAGGGGCGCTCGCGGCGGCCGGTCTGCGCCCTGGGCGCGACCACGCCGGGTGCGCACGCCGGTGATGTCCGGGTGCTGCGACCTCGCGTGCCAGGGGTGGGAGCCCGAGGAGGGCCCGGCCACCGACCCGGTCGGCCGCCGCGAGCGGCCTACGGTCTTCAGGCTAGCGTGGCGAGATCTGTCTCACAATGGCAATATCGAAGCCGATCAGGGACCTGCGGTAGCCGCCCGGATTGTCGGACCCCCGGCGTACCGTTGGTGTCATGGCGCTCGACATCCCCCGGCTGGACGGCCGTTTCCAGGTCATCAGCGAGTTCCAGCCCGCCGGTGACCAGCCGGCGGCGATCGACGAGCTGGAGCGCCGGGTCCGGCGCGGTGACCGCCATACGGTGCTGCTCGGCGCGACCGGCACCGGCAAGAGCGCCACCACGGCCTGGCTGGTGGAGCGGTTGCAGCGGCCGACCCTGGTGCTGGCCCCCAACAAGACGCTCTGCGCCCAGTTGGCCAAGGAGTTCAGCGAGCTGCTCCCGCACAACGCGGTGGAGTACTTCGTCTCGTACTACGACTACTACCAGCCCGAGGCCTACATCCCACAGACCGACACCTACATCGAGAAGGACTCCTCCATCAACGAGGAGGTCGAGCGGCTGCGGCACTCGGCGACCATGTCGCTGCTCACCCGCCGCGACGTGATCGTGGTGGCCACCGTCTCGGCCATCTACGGCCTGGGCACCCCGGAGGAATACCTCGACCGGGCGGTCCGGGTCACCGTCGGCCAGGAACTCGACCGTGACCAGCTGCTGCGCCGGCTGGTCGACATCCAGTACACCCGCAACGACATGGCCTTCCAGCGGGGCACGTTCCGGGTCCGCGGTGACACGCTCGAGATCATTCCGGCGTACGAGGAGCTGGCGGTCCGCATCGAGCTCTTCGGCGACGAGGTGGAGAAGCTCTACTACCTCAATCCGCTCACCGGCGACGTGGTCAAGGAGGTCGACCAGCTGGTGATCTTCCCGGCCACCCACTACGCGGCCGGCCCGGAGCGGATGGAGCGGGCGATCCGCGACATCGAGGCGGAGCTGGCCGAGCGGCTGGCCGAGTTGGAGCGGCAGGGCAAGCTGCTGGAGGCCCAGCGACTGCGGATGCGCACCACCTACGACATCGAGATGATGCGCCAGGTCGGGTTCTGCTCCGGCATCGAGAACTACTCCATGCACATGGACGGGCGGCTGCCCGGCAGCCCGCCGCACTGCCTGCTCGACTACTTCCCCGACGACTTCCTCACCGTGGTGGACGAGTCGCACGTGACCATCCCGCAGATCGGCGGCATGTACGAGGGGGACGCCTCGCGCAAGCGGATGCTGATCGACCACGGCTTCCGGCTGCCCAGCGCCGCCGACAACCGGCCGCTGCGCTTCGACGAGTTCCTGGAGCGGGTCGGCCAGTTGGTCTTCCTCTCCGCCACCCCCGGCCCGTGGGAGCTGGAGCAGGCCCAGGGCGAGTACGTCGAGCAGGTGATCCGCCCGACCGGGCTGGTCGACCCGGAGGTCGTGGTCAAGCCCACCAAGGGTCAGATCGACGACCTGATGCACGAGATCAAGCTGCGTACCGAACGCGACGAGCGGGTGCTGGTCACCACGCTGACCAAGAAGATGGCCGAGGACCTGTCGGACTACCTGCTGGAGAACGGCATCCGGGTGCGGTACCTGCACTCCGAGGTCGACACCCTGCGCCGGGTGGAGCTGCTGCGCGAGTTGCGCAAGGGCGACTACGACGTGCTGGTCGGCATCAACCTGCTCCGGGAGGGTCTGGACCTGCCCGAGGTCTCGCTGGTCGCGATCCTCGACGCCGACAAGGAGGGCTTCCTGCGTAGCGGCCGGTCGCTCATCCAGACCATCGGCCGGGCCGCCCGCAACGTCTCCGGCCAGGTCCACATGTACGCCGACAAGATCACGCCGTCGATGGCAGAGGCGATCGACGAGACCAACCGGCGGCGGGCCAAGCAGATCGCGCACAACGAGGCGCACGGCGTCAGCCCCGAGCCGCTGCGCAAGAAGATCCACGACATCCTCGACGACATCTACCGCGAGGCGGAGGACACCGAGGCGTCCCGGGTCGGCGGTGCGGTGCGACAGCTCTCCCGGGGCAAGGCGCCGGTGAAGGAGACCCGCAGTCGTACCCGGACCACCGGGGCGGGCCCGTCCCGGGAGGGGATGGCCCGAGCCGATCTGGCGCAGCTTATCCAGGAGCTCAACGACCAGATGCTGGCCGCCGCCCGGGAGTTGCAGTTCGAGCTGGCCGCCCGGATCCGCGACGAGGTCGCCGAGCTCAAGAAGGAGCTGCGCGGGATGGACGCGGCCGGGGTGAAATGACCGGCGGGGGTGGCCGTCGCCACGAGGAGACCACGCGCTGACCGTGCGCGACGGCGCGAGCGGAACGCGACGCCTCCGGTATTCCATCAAGGTCACCTTGGACGGGTGCTGCGGCTCAAGCAGGGGTCAGGTAAGGGACTTCTCGTGTCAGGCGTGACGCTCCCGCTGGGATCAGCGCAACCCACGTCTGACACTCGCAACCTTCGGCGATACGGGACAGCCCGTCCTCATCGGAGGGACATGATGGACGGTTGCGTTCCGCGAGCAAGGTATTGCCGTGGGTGATGGTCCTGCGTACCCTCCGTCGTGGGGAGGCGGGGATGCCGTTGTCATCGAGTCCGGTCATTCGGCGTGCGCGACTGGGCGCCGAGCTACGTCAGTTGCGCAGGCGCAAGGCACTCACTCTGGAACAGGTCTGCGGCCTGTTGGGGTGGGCGTCCACTTCGAAGCTGTCCCGCATCGAGCTCGGGCAGAGCCGGCCCGACCTGGCCGACGTGCTGGACCTGCTGGACGTCTACCAGGTTCCGGCGCCGCAGCGCGAGGAACTGATCGTCATCGCGCGGGACGCGGCGACCAGCCGAGGCTGGTGGCGGACGTTGGGTGAGATGCACGAGCGGCAACGCACGTACGCCGAGCTGGAGGCGGGTGCGGCGAACATCGTGGAGTACCAGCCGGCCGTCGTGCCGGGCCTGCTCCAGTCGCCGGGCTACGCCCGGGCGCGGATCGACGCCGGCCGGCTGCTGCACCCGGAGGTCGACGTCGAGGCCGACGTCCGGGCCCGGCTGCTGCGTCAGCAGGTCCTGCGCCGTCCCGACCCACCCCGCTACACCGCCCTGCTCGACGAGCGGGTCTGTGACGGCGGTGGCGTCGCGCCGGACGTATGGCAGGAGCAGCTGGCGCATCTGCTCGCGCTGGCCGAGTTGCCACACGTCACCGTCCGCGTGGTGACCCGTACCGCCGCACCGGCGACGGGAGTACACCCGCTGACCGGCTACTCCAGCTACTCGTTCCCCGACCCGGCCGACCCGCGTACGGTCATGGTGGAGACGCTCACCGCCGACGTACGCCTGGTGACCGGCGCGGACGTGGCGCGGTACGAACAGGTGAGCGACTGGCTCGCGTCGGCCGCGCTCGACGGGGAGGAGACCGCCGCCCTGTTGCGCGACCAAGCCGCCAGGGCGGCTGACGGAGGCCGATCGGTCGGCGGAGAGGTCGTCCGGTAGCCCGGCAGCGTTCGCCGGCACTGGCTGGCCGGCGGTCGGCGCGGGGTTGAGGCCGCCTCGGCGAGCAGCGCGGCGGGCACGCTCGAGTTGAGCAGGTCGGTGGGGACGTACCCGGCGCTCGGCCACCGGTCGGTCTGGTGGCGCGGCCACCGGTCTATCTGGTGGCGCGGCCACCGGTCCCGGCGCCCCCGAACGCGTCGGGGCCGGTGCCGCGCACACGTCGCACGGTAACCGGGGGGTACGACAATTCCGGGAGTGGATCGGCGGTCGCTCGGCTCAGGCGGGGACGTCGACGAAGTGCTCGACCCGGGGCGGGCCGGCGAAGTACGGACCGATCAGGGCCCGCCACCTGCCGAAGGCATCGGTGGCCCGGAAGTTCTCCTCGTGCGCCTCCACCGAGTCCCACTCGACCAGCAGCACGAACCGGCTCGGGCTCTCGATGCCCCGGGTCATCCGGACCGATCGGCAGCCCTCGACGGCCGTGATGATCGGATGCGCCTGCCCGTACGCGGCGGCGAACTCGTCCTCGTGTCCGGGTAGTACCTCGATGAGCGCGACCTCAAGCACCATGTCCGAAGCCTCGCACGACCCCTGGTTCGCCCCGACTGGCGGGTCCGGCTGTCCCACCGACGGTGGGACGTCGCCACCGGCTCCCAGGGTTCTCCGGCCTGTCATGCCGGCGGGCATCTATACACCTAGCCTCCTAGGAAGCAGAGGCGTTGTGAGCCACACCTGAGCGTGGAACGTGATATTGCCAGCAATCCCGGCTCCCGCAGGTGCGCCGCCTGGCCCGGATGGTGAACAATGGCCGCCGAGGAGGGGAGTATTCCCCCGCGACGGAGTCGTCAGCACGGTCGACCGCCACCCCTGGCACCCGACCCGGCTCCATCGGTCAACGTCCCGCCCACGGGCCGTTGGCGGAAGAGACCTCCGACAGCCACTTGAGCTCCCGTCGCCGCCCACCCTGCCGCCACCCGGCGTCCCGGTGTGCACGACGCCGCGTGTCTGCCGGAGGAATGCATTGAACGTGTCCGCAATGGTGTGGGCGGTAACGCTCGTCGCGCTGACGGCGGTCCTGTTGGTGGACCTGCTCATCGTCGGTCGGCGACCGCACGAGCCCAGCATCCGGGAGTCGAGCCTCTGGGTCGGCTTCTACGTCGGGCTGGCCCTGATCTTCGGCGTCGGCCTCTGGCTCACCAGCGGCGCAAGCGCAGCCGGCCAGTTCTACACGGGGTGGTTGACCGAGTACAGCCTCTCGGTGGACAACCTGTTCGTCTTCGTCATCATCATGGCCCGCTTCGGGGTGCCCCGGCAGTACCAGCAGAAGGTACTGCTCATCGGCATCGTGCTGGCCCTGGTGATGCGCGGCGGGTTCATCGCCGCCGGCGCCGCGTTGATCTCGCAGTTCTCCTGGGTCTTCTACCTCTTCGGCGCCTTCCTGATCTACACCGCGATCAACCTGGCCCGGCAGGGTGAGACGGACGAGGACGAGTTCAGCGAGAACCTGCTGATCCGGTGGAGCCGCAAGGCGTTGCCGATCTCCCGCGAGTACGACGGCGCGAAGCTGACCACCCACCAGGCCGGGCGGCGGCTGTTCACCCCCATGCTGATCGTGATGATCGCGATCGGCACCACCGATCTGATCTTCGCGTTGGACTCGATTCCGGCGATCTTCGGGATCACCCAGGAGCCGTACCTGGTCTTCACCGCGAACGTCTTCGCGCTGATGGGCCTGCGTCAGCTCTACTTCCTGCTCGGGGGCCTGCTGAACCGGCTGATCTACCTCAGCTACGGCCTGGCGGTGGTGCTCGGCTTCATCGGCGTCAAGCTGGTGCTGGAGGCACTGGCCGACAACAAGGTGCCGTTCATCAACGGTGGCGAGCACGTCGGTTGGGCACCGCACATCCCGATCTGGCTGTCGCTTCTGATCATCCTCGGCACCCTCGCCGTGGCCACCGCGGCCAGCCTGGTCAAGTCCTCCCGGGACCGCCGCCGCGAGCTGGCCGACGCCCGTCCCTGACCCATTGGTGCGTACGCCGCCCGGGGCACCCCGGCGGCGTACGCACGGCAGCCGTGCGGGATCGCCGGTGGCCCGGCCCACAGGTGGGTGCGCACCGTCGGCGATCATCGGATGCGGCACCCGGTACCGGAGCGGGATGCGCAGAAGGGACGTCGGATGAGCGGACAGGACTGGTGGCTGGTGGGTGCGCCCAACGCCCGCGACCTGGGCGGGCTGCCCACCGGCGACGGCCGGCGGGTGCGTGCCGGCCGGCTGCTGCGTACCCCGGCGCTGGGGCGGTTGACCGACGAGGACCTGCCGGTGCTGGGCAAGCTCGGCCCCGCCTGCGTGGTGGACCTGCGGGACGCCTCCGAGGTGTCGGTCGCCCCGGCGGACCGGTTGGTCGGTCAGCCGCGGGTGGTGCACCTGCCGGTGCTCGACCCGGCGCACCCGGTCTTCATGTACGTCTCGGCGCTGCTGCTCGGCCACGACCTGGAGACGTACGACGAACTGGCCGAACAGGGGACACCCGCGGCCATGGAAGCGATCTACCGGTGGTTCGTCACCGGGGACGCGGCGCGGGCCGGGTTCGGGGCGGCGGTGCGGCTGGCCGCCGAGGGCTCGAACCTGCCGCTGCTGTTCCACTGCTCGGCCGGTAAGGACCGTACCGGCTGGCTGGCGGTGGTGCTGCTGACCGCGCTCGGCGTCGAGGACGCCGCGATCAGAGCCGACTACCTGCGCAACAACGAGCTGACCGCGAGTCTGCGCGAGGTGCTCATGGAGGCGATGACCCGGCAGCACCCGTCGCTGGACCCGGAGACGGTGCGGCCGGTGCTGGAGGCGCGGCCGGAGTACCTGGACGCCGCGTACGACGAGGTGCGCCGGGTGCACGGGTCGTTCGAGACGTACCTGCGGGTGGGTCTGGGGGTGACCGACGAGGTGCGCGCCGCGCTGCGGGAGCAACTGCTGGAGTAGGCGCCGGAGATCGTGGCGCACGGCGACCCCGGACGGGCCGGTCGGACCAGTGGGTGCGCGGCTCACCCGGCCAGACGGTGCCGGGCGGCCCAGGCCGCCGCCGAGACGTCCGCGACCAGACGGCAGCCGTCTTCGGCCCGCTCCTGGCCGGCGGCCGGTTCGGTGGTGGTGCAGACCGCGATGGCGTACGGCGGGGCATCGTCCGGAAAGACGACGCCGGCGCTGTGCCGCACCCCGCGTACCCAGCCGTTCTTGTGCGCGATCCGGGTGCCGGCCGGCAGGCCGGCGGCCAGGTCGTCGCGGTGTTCCTGGGCCAGCAGGACGTCGACCATGGCGGCGCAGGCGGCCGGGGTGGCCAGCGGTCCCGGTCGGTTCACCCCGCTGGCCAACCCGCCGAGCAGTGCGGCCAGGTCGCCGGCGGTGACCAGGTTGGTGATGCCGACCTCCCGGGCGGCGAAGTCCTCGATGCCTCGGCCGGTGACGCTGTGCCGGGCGCCGGCGCTCGCCCAGGCTTCGGCGACTGCCGGCAGTCCGACGTGGCCGAGCACGATGTTGGTGGCCAGATTGCTGGACCGGGTGATCATCCGGTGGGCGAGCCAGCGTAGGGAGGCGGTCGCACCCACGCGCTCCCAGACCGCATCGTCGTTGTCGTAGTGCCGGGCGCAGGAGAACCCGGAAGCTCCCGGTCGGGCGGATTCGAATTCGTTGACCACGGCGACGGGGGCATCGAGATCGGTGCTGCCCGCGTCGGCCGCCCGGTGCAGGGCGAGCAGTACCGCGACCTTCATGGTGCTGGCCGCGTAGTGCGTCGCCGCCGGGTGCCGGGCCCAGGTGGCAGCGGCGTCCAGCCGCCCCACGTACGCGGAAACCACCCCTGGCACCCGGTCCAGTCGGGCGTCGAGCTCACCCCATCCCATGC